>JBBTEI010000073.1:0-10488 GCA_038042405.1 Pseudomonadota bacterium | reverse complement strand
AAGTCGAGGATAGCCCATCATGAAGACCATCGTTTCAACACTTGCGCTTGGCGTCGCCCTTGCCGTCGCAACGCCTGCAGCGGCTCAAACCGCCGCCGACGCTGACACGTTCGTTGCCAAGGCCGAAAAGGAACTGGCCGATCTCAACGTCTATGGCCAGCAGGTTGCGTGGATCAACAACACCTATATCACCGATGATACCGATGCAGTTGCAGCGCGTGTGGGCACGCTTGGCACCGAACTGTCGGTTCGTCTTGCGGGTGAAGCCGCCAAATATCAAGCACTGCCCGGCCTCTCCGCAGATACCAAGCGCAAGCTTGATTTCCTGCGCGGCGGGCTTGTTCTCCCCGCACCAACTACGCCGGGGGCCGCAAACGAGCTTAATACCATCGCGACACGGCTCAATTCACAATATGGCAAGGGCAAGGGCACGCTCAATGGCAAACCGATTAATGGTTCAGACATTGAAGAAAAAATGGGCACCTCGCGTAATCCCGCCGAGCTTTCGGAAATGTGGGCAAGCTGGCACACGGGTGTCGGTGCTCCGATGCGCGATGATTATGCCAAGATGGTCGAGATTGCGAACAAGGGCGCGAAAGAGCTTGGCTATGCCGATGTCGGCGCGATGTGGCGTTCACAATATGATATGCCCGCCGATGATTTCGCGGTGTTGACTGACAAGCTCTGGGCGCAGGTCAAGCCGCTGTATGATGCACTTCACTGCTATACCCGCACCAAGCTCAACGAAAAATACGGTGATGCCGTGCAGGCGAAAACTGGCCCGATCCGTGCCGATCTCCTCGGCAATATGTGGGCGCAGGAATGGGGCGATATCTATGAAATCGTAGCACCGGCGGGCGCGGGCGACGTCGGCTATGATACTACCGATCTGCTCAAATCCAAGGACTATGATCCGGTCAAAATGGTGAAGGCAGGAGAGGGTTTTTTCTCCTCGCTCGGTTTCAACCAACTGCCCGACAGCTTCTTTGCGCGCAGCCAGTTTACCAAGCCGCTTGACCGCGAAGTCGTCTGCCATGCCAGCGCGTGGGATCTTGATAATGTCGAGGATCTGCGGATCAAAATGTGCATCAAGATCAACGGCAATGACTTTGTCACCATCCATCATGAGCTTGGCCACAATTATTATCAGCGCGCCTATAACAAGCAGCCATTCCTCTATCTGAACGGGGCTAATGATGGCTTCCATGAGGCCATCGGCGATGCCATCGCGCTGTCGATCACGCCAAATTATCTGGTACAGATTGGCCTGCTTGATGCCGCAAAGGTGCCAAGTGCAGACAAGGATTTGGGCCTGCTGCTCAAGCAAGCGATGGACAAGGTCGCATTCCTGCCCTTCGGCTTGCTTGTCGATAAATGGCGCTGGGGCGTCTTTTCCGGCAAAATCGCGACGGCCGACTACAACAAGGGCTGGACGGATCTGCGCCTGCAATATCAGGGTATCAAACCCCCGGTTGAGCGCAGCGAGGATAATTTTGACGCGGGCGCAAAATATCACATCCCTGGCAACACGCCCTACACCCGCTATTTCCTCGCGCGCATCCTCCAATTCCAATTCTACAAGGCCGCGTGCGATATTTCAGGCTGGAAAGGCCCGCTTCACCGCTGCTCATTCTATGGCAACAAAGAAGTCGGCGCACGGCTGAACGCAATGCTCGAACTCGGCGCAAGCAAACCTTGGCCCGACGCGCTGCAAGCCTTCACCGGCAGCCGCGAAATGGATGGCACTGCGATGATTGCCTACTTCAAACCGCTGATGGCGTTTCTGGCAAAGGAAAATAAGAGGAAGAAATGCGGGTGGTGAGGGCTAGGGTTTCGTTGCTTTCAAATAAGGCACAGGGTCAACGAACTTATATCCCGGCGTTTCAGTGGCAAAGTGGCGCAGCCAGTAATTATGGCCCGCTCCATAGACCACCAACACACGATCACCTGGCTTGGCGACCTGCATCAACTTTCCGAAAATCTTGGCATTGCGCAGATACCACATCGCGTTGAGATCGGCTCCTGCCTGATCATCCTTGTCGCCTATCTTGAGGTAAGAATATTCAACGGCAATCTTGGTGTAGATGGCATCAGCGTTCACACCGATTAGCAAATCGGCTACAGTTTTGGTTTTCTGGTCGGCTTCGAATTTCGTCAGATAGGCCTTAACAGGCAAGTTTGCGGCATCCATCACGCCTGTCTGTCCGTGTTGTTTCGCAACGTCCTGCATTGCGACATAAGGAAAATAGTCAGGCTCACCATATTTCGGTTGCTCATCAATGCCATGGACAATCTTTAGCCCTGCTAAATGAGCCACGCGATATCCGATTTGATTGGTTTCATCTGCTGCGGTCTTGAGCTTTTCTGGTGTAAAATCTGTATATTCTTGCACCGCAAAATCGGGTGCGTCGCTCTCGACTTCTACCATTACCTTGGTTGGCTTGAACGTCAGCAGCGCGCGGGCAAGCGCGTCAAGCTCGGCCTGTTTCTTTGGTACAAGCACACTATCAACCCGTACATTATTCACATCCTGTCCAGGATTACCAAAGTGATAGGAGCCAAGCACCATCACCTCAATGGATGGCTCCGCCGCAAGGGCGACCCCACTAAGCGAGACAAGAGCGATCAAGGCGGCAACGGGTTTGAGCATGGCTTCATCCTTTGTGTATTATTGATATAATACAGTGATCTAAGAAATAAGTCTTGTCAATCGCCCGCTTGGGCAGTGGCGTTTCGCGTCAAACTTGTTACAGCGCCGCGTATCCGATTCACTCGTACAGGATTTGCGTATCAACGATGCAGATTGCCATTGCCTCTGATCATGCCGCGATTGAAATGAAAGCGGCGCTTGTGGCCCATCTGCGTGCGGCGGGACATAATGTGGATGACCTCGGCCCGCACAACGGCACGTCGGTTGATTATCCCGATTATGGATACATGCTTGCCGACGCAGTGGCGAGCGGTGCCGTCACATATGGCGTTGCGCTGTGCGGCTCTGGCATTGGCATTTCGATCGCGGTCAACCGCCACGCCACCTGCCGTTGCGCGCTTGTATCCGAACCGCTTTCGGCTCAACTCGCGCGTGAGCATAATGATGCCAATGTCATCGCAATGGGTGCACGGATGATTGGCGTTGAAATGGCGAAGGCCTGTGTTGACACCTTTCTGCAAACCTCTTTTGGCGGCGAGCGACACGCCCGTCGCGTCGATAAACTTTCCAATCCAAAGCCTGTGAAGGAACCTGTATGAGCACCAATCCAGCCACGCTCCATGATGTTCAGCCTGACGGATTTTTCACGCGAACACTCGCCGAGACTGATCCTGCGGTATTTGCTGGTGTACGTCATGAGCTTGCGCGCGAGCAGTATCAGATTGAGCTGATTGCCTCGGAAAATATCGTGTCCCGCGCGGTGCTTGAGGCCCAGGGGTCAGTATTCACCAACAAATATGCCGAAGGCTATCCCGGCAAGCGCTATTATCAGGGCTGCACCCCATCGGATGAAGTCGAAACGCTTGCGATTGACCGCGCCAAGCAGCTTTTCAACGCAGGCTTTGCCAATGTTCAGCCACACTCGGGCGCCCAGGCGAACGGCGCTGTGATGCTCGCGCTGACCAAGCCCGGCGATACCATCATGGGCATGAGCCTTGATGCCGGCGGCCACCTCACCCACGGCGCGCGTGCAGCAATGTCAGGCAAATGGTTCAACGCGGTGCAGTACGGTGTTCACCCCGAAACGCATCTGATTGATTTTGATGAGGTTGAGCGGCTTGCCAAAGAGCATAAGCCAAAGCTCATCATCGCAGGCGGCTCCGCTTATCCGCGCATTATTGATTTTGCGCGGTTCCGTAGCATTGCCGATGAAGTTGGCGCGCTGTTTTTCGTTGATATGGCGCATTTTGCCGGGTTGGTTGCGGGCGGCGTTCACCCCTCCCCGCTGCCCCACGCGCATGTCGTCACCAACACGACGCACAAAACGCTGCGTGGCCCGCGCGGCGGGATGATCATGACCAATGATGAGGCGATTGCGAAGAAAATCAATTCGGCAGTATTCCCCGGCATCCAGGGTGGCCCGCTGATGCACGCCATCGCGGCCAAAGCCGTTGCGTTTGGTGAGGCACTTCGGCCTGATTTCAAGCTTTATGCAGCGGCTACTGTTGCGAATGCCAAAGTGCTCGCGGCAACGCTCAACGAACGGGGAGCGAACCTTGTTTCGGGGGGCACTGATACGCATCTCGCTCTGGTCGATCTGACTCCACTCGGCGTGACCGGACGTGATGCTGATGAAGCACTTGAGCGTGCGGCGATCACCTGCAATAAAAATGGCATTCCCAACGATCCGCAGCCCCCGGTCAAAACGAGCGGCATCCGCGTTGGATCGCCCGCCGGCACCACGCGCGGCTTTGGCCCGACAGAGTTCCGCGAGATTGGCCATATGATTGCCGACGTTCTTGAAGGGCTTCGCAGCAAGGGCGAACACGGCGATGCGACCGTCGAGGCCGATGTCAAAACCCGCGTCCGCGCGCTATGCGACCGCTTTCCCATCTATTCGGGGTTTTAAACCTTGCGCTGCCCCTTTTGTGGCCATGAAGACAGTCAGGTAAAGGATTCGCGTCCGACCGATGACAATGCGGCGATCCGGCGGCGACGGCAGTGCGAGGCGTGCGGCGCGCGCTTCACCACATTTGAGCGCATTCAGCTCCGCGAGATGACCGTTCTCAAATCGGAAGGCCGCAAGGAAGTGTTTGAACGTGAGAAGCTCGAACGCTCGGTCACCATCGCCTGCCGCAAACGCCCGATTGAGCCAACCCAGATTGACCGTGTTGTCACCGGAATCCAGCGCCAGCTTGAAACGCTGGGCGAAAGTGAAATCCACTCAAGCCGGATTGGCGCGCTCGTGATGGACGCACTCAAAGGCCTCGATAGCGTCGCCTACATCCGCTTCGCCAGCGTTTATAAGGATTTTGCTGAAGCCAAGGATTTCGAGGACTTTGCAGGCGCGGTAAAGGAAGCGGGCGAGGGCTGATGCCCCCTGTCATCATTCTCGTCCGTCCGCAGCTTGGTGAAAATATTGGCAAGGCGGCACGCGCGATGCTCAATTTCGGGTTGACCGAATTGCGGCTGGTATCACCGCGCGATGGCTGGCCTAATCCTTCGGCCGGGCCAGCGGCAGCAGGCGCAGATATTGTGCTAGATCAAGTGCAAGTGCTTGAGAGCATCGCGCAAGCAACAGCCGATTGCGCGCATGTTTACGCAACCAGCGTGCGGCGACGCGGGGTGATCAAACCCGTTGTCACACCAGCAGAAGCCGCCGCCATCATCCACAATGAAGCGGGACGCACCGCCATCCTATTCGGCCCTGAACGGGCAGGACTTGAAAATGATGATGTCGCGATCGCGCGAACCCTGATCACCGTTCCAATCAATCCCGAGTTTGGCAGCCTGAACCTTGCGCAAGCGGTGATCCTCGTCGCCTATGAATGGTCAAAAGGCGAAACCCTGGCCCAGCCTTCGAAGATCGATCTTGATCCGCCCGCGCCGCAGACCGAGCTTGACGGTATGATTGGCCAGCTTGAGGCATTGCTAGAGGCAACAGGGCATTTCCACCCGCCTGACCGCGCTCACATCGACCGGCAAACGATTCGTGGTATTCTCACCAAGCCCGGCTGGTCAGCGCAGGAAGTGCGCACGCTTCGCGGGGTATTACGTTCACTTGGGCGAACACCTCAAAAATAGACGCGTGTACAAAAACTATTTTGAGATGACTGCAACTCTGTGTTATTTGGCTACCACTGGCTGCTTATTGGGGTTTTGATATGATTGTTTCAACGAGCTTATTGGCACTGGCGTTGATGGCCGACGCTGCCGTTTCCGCACCGACAGCCGCTGCTCCAGCACCCGCTGATCCGATGGAAAAAGTGATTTGCCGCCGGTTTACCGAAACTGGCTCGCTTGCAAAGACCAAGCGGGTCTGCCTGACTAAACGAGAGTGGGCTTTAGCTGACGAAAAGGGCCAAGGCTTGGCTGAAAAAATGGTTGCTGATGGCAATAAGGGAATTGCATTCCAATAGTTTTCACACCACCCGCTTGACTCAGGCGCGTTACCCGCTAGACGCGCGCACTTCGCAATTGACTCTGCACTCCGGTGAAGCAGATGTCCTGCCTGACTTCTGGTCGGGTAGCGCAGTTCCGGAACACTAAAACGAAACGCACGCAATTGAAGGATTATTTATGTCAAAGCGCCAGAGCGCCAAGTATAAACTCGACCGCCGCATGGGCGAAAACATCTGGGGTCGGCCAAAATCACCTGTAAACAAGCGCGAATATGGCCCCGGCCAACACGGTCAGCGCCGCAAGGGCAAGGTTTCTGATTATGGCCTGCAACTTAAGGCCAAGCAGAAGCTTAAGGGCTATTACGGCGAAGTCACCGAAAAGCAGTTTAAGAGCACCTATCAGGAAGCTGATCGGATGAAGGGCGATACGTCGCAGAACCTCATAGGTTTGCTTGAGCGCCGCCTTGATGCGGTGGTGTACCGCGCCAAATTTGCGCCGACCGTTTTCGCGTCGCGTCAGCTTGTCAGCCACGGCCATGTTTACGTCAACGGCGTAAAGTGCAACATCGCGTCACGCCGCATCGCGGTTGGTGATGTGATTTCGCTTGGAACAAAGGCGCAGGAGATGGCGCTTGTGATCGAAGCTCAGAGCCTGCCAGAGCGTGATATTCCGGATTATGTTGTTACTGACGGCGCATCTAAGGCAACCTTCAGCCGCGTACCAACGCTTGATGAAGTGCCTTATCCTGTGAAGATGGAACCCAACTTGGTCGTCGAATTCTATTCGCGTTAATCGACCTACATTCTATTAAAAGGCGGCCTTTATGGCCGCCTTTTTTTTGCGTCTGCTGTTATTTTGAGGCCGACCAATCATCGGTATTTTAATGTAGCGCCTTCCATCTATGTTGATGTGGCAATTTTGCCATAGTTTCTGCTTGAATTAGAATAGCATTTAATCTTGTTCACAATTCTGACACAATTCTATCAATAAGGCGCTGAACGCCCACTATAGTGGATTAACAATCTTGGAGATAATAATGCGTAAAATTGCTCTTGCTACGGTGATCGCCACAATGACTATCGCTTCACCAGTCTATGCTTCTGGAGAAGGTCGTATAGAAGCGCGTGGCGGTATTGCTTTTGCAAAAGGTGCATCAGAAGCATCTCTTGGCGCTGCTGCTGGTTATGATTTTGACCTTGGTGAAAAGGCGTTCATCGGTGTCGAAGGCTCCGCAGACAAAGTATTGCAGAAGGGTAGCAACGTCCTATTTGGGATCGGCGGTCGCGTCGGTGTGAAGGCTAGCGATAAGGCGCGTCTTTATGCGATTGGTGGCTATGGATTTGCCGGCGGCACCGGAGATCCGTTCCTTGGCGCCGGTGCGCAAGTTAATTTCGGTGCCAAGGCCTTTGGCAAACTCGAATATCGTCGTTTCATCTCTAACGGCGGGCCTGACCTCAATTTCGCCACTGTCGGCTTCGGCGTCCGCTTCTAAGTTCGGGGCGACTGAAAAATGAAGGGCGGCGCTGCGGTGCCGCCCTTTTTCGTTGTGCCCCGCCTCAGTCTTTGCAATCAGGCGTTGGACATGTCTCAATTAGGATCGATCAACATGCTACGCAGGTCATTCGTCGCCGCCACCGCCTTTTCAGCGCTCGCCACACAGCCCGCCGCCGCCGCCCCGCCCAAGTCAGCGGCAAAGCCAGCAATATCGGTCACAACGCTCAAAACTGTCACGCAGACGCTATCTTCCGACGCTTATGAAGGCCGCGCACCGACATCGCCCGCCGAAGCAAAGACCATCGCTTACATCGCAGAGCGTTTTCGTGCGGCGGGCCTCAAGCCCGGCAATAAGGGCAGTTGGTATCAAAAAGTGCCGCTCGTCGAAATCACGTCCGATCCCAAGATGGCGCTCTCGATCAGCGGCGGGAAGGAACCACTGAGCTTTGCCTATAAGACCGACATGGTCGCCTCATCCTACCGCGTCGTGCCGCAAACTGATATCAAGGACAGCGAAGTCGTCTTCGTCGGCTACGGCATCAACGCCCCCGAACGCGGCTGGAATGATTATGCCGGAATTGATGTGAAGGGCAAAACCGTCATTATCCTGATCAACGATCCCGATTATGAAATGAAGGATCTGAGCGGGCCATTTGAAGGCCGCGCAATGACCTATTATGGCCGTTGGACATATAAATATGAGGAAGCCGCGCGTCAGGGTGCGGCTGCCGCACTGATCGTTCATGACACTTTCCCCGCTGCTTATCCGTGGGGCGTGGTCGTCTCAAGCTGGACAGGGCCACAGCTCAATCTTGATGCCACTGATAACCACATGGGCGATACACAGGCTAATGGCTGGATAACAGGTGAGGCCGCAACCAAGCTGATGGCGTCGGCGGGCAAGGATTTGGCGACGCTCAGTGCAGCGGCCAAGCAAAAAGGTTTTGCCGCCGTCCCGCTCGGACTCAAAGCAAATCTTTCATTTGCTAACAGCATCAAGCGCCAAGCATCAAATAACGTAGTCGGCATCCTACCCGGAAAAACCCGCCCGAACGAATATGTGCTCTATTCGGCGCATTGGGATCATCTAGGGCTGTGTGAGCCAATCAACGGCGATAACATCTGCAACGGCGCGCTTGATAACGCGACAGGCACAGCAGGCCTGATCGCACTTGCAGAAGCGCACGCCAAGGCAGGCGCTGCGGGCCGGTCGATCATCTTCCTTGCGGTGACTGCCGAAGAATCGGGGCTGCTTGGATCGGCCTATTACGGCGCAAACCCGATTTATCCGCTCGCCAAGACAGCAGGCGGAATCAATATGGACGGACTTAATGTCATTGGTCGCACGCGCGATGTGACTGTGATCGGCAAGGGCAAATCCGAACTTGAGGCAATCCTTGTGCGCTATGCAAAGGGGCAAAACCGGACAGTCGTTGCCGAAGCCGCGCCAGAGAAGGGGAGCTTTTTCCGATCGGATCATTTCAGCCTCGCCAAATACGGCGTGCCGATGATCTATTTTGACAGCGGCGAAGATCTGGTCAACGGTGGCGTCGCAGCGGGCGCAGCCGCTTCGGAAGATTACACCACCAACCGCTATCACAAACCGCAGGACGAATATCGTGCCGATTGGAATTGGGAGGGCGCGGTCGAAGACCTCACGCTCAACTATCAAATCGGCCGCAATCTCGCGACGAGTACGACGTGGCCCAACTGGTTCCCAAGCGCTGAATTCAAGGCGATCCGGGATAAGTCACGCGGGGGGAAATGACGCTCTACCAACCTCCTGAATGGGCGCTGCATAATTCAGTCTGGATCGGTTTTCCGAGCGTGGCTGACCTGTGGCTTGATGATCTTGAAGGCGCTCAGGCTGAGGTGGCGGCGTTTGCCCGCGCGGTTCATGCGGGGGGCAAGGGCGAACGCGTTGATCTGGTCTGCGCCAATGCAGAAGCCGCAGAGGCCGCACGCAATTTAGCCGGGAATTGCGCGCGCATTATCGAAGCCCCATTCTTTGACATTTGGCTGCGTGATACCGGGCCGATTATGGTGCGTGAGGCTGGCGTAATTGCCGCGCTGGATTATCGCGGCAATGGCTGGGGTGGCAAATACCCTTCCCCGCTTGATGATGCGCTTGCAAAACGCTTGTGCGACGAAGCCGCCTTGCCGCGCTGCCCCCGTGATTGGGTGCTCGAAGGCGGGGCGATTGACGTCGACGGCGCGGGCCTGCTGGTGACAACTGAGCAATGCCTGCTCAATCCAAACCGCAACCCCGGCCTGTCGCGCGTAGAGATTGAGGAAAGGCTCTGCGCCGATCTTGGCCTCAAACAGATTCTCTGGCTAGGCGAAGGTCTCGTGAATGATCACACTGACGGCCATGTCGATAATCTCGCCCGCTTTGTTGCGCCGGGTGTGCTTGCACTGCCAACTGCGCGCGGTGGCGATGATCCGAATGCACAGATATTCGCCGATGCCAAAGCACGCGCGCTTGCCTTTGGTGTCAAGGTCGTTGAAATCCCCTCAGTCGGCCTGTTCACTGACGAAGACGGTGAAGCCATCCCGGCAAGCCATATGAATTTCTATATCGGTAATAGCATTGTGGTGGTGCCAGTCTATGGCGGGCCAAGCGATGGGGATGCAGTGGAAGCTGTCGCAAACTTATTCCCCGACCGCGAGACCATCGGCCTGCCCGCCAACTACATCCTGACCGGCGGTGGCAGCTTCCATTGCATTAGCCAGCAAGTGCCGTTCCTGAAATGACACTGGCCTTCATCATCCGTGCGCTGTTGTCGGGAATGATCGTTGCCGCGATTGCACTCACTGCCAAACGCAGCCCGGCGCTTGGCGGATTGGTCGCCTCAATCCCGCTGGTTTCAACGCTTGGCATGATCTGGCTGTGGCGCGATACCAAGGATAGCGCCTTGGTCGCCGATTATGTCGGCTCGGCA
>JBBTEI010000072.1:7365-16410 GCA_038042405.1 Pseudomonadota bacterium | reverse complement strand
CGACGCATTTTGTTCATGATCGGCGTGAAGAATGAAAATCTGATCCATCGCTTTTTCAATGAGCGGATCAACCACATATTCCTCGGCCGGAACGCCAAAGGTCATCCGTAGAAAGTTGCCCGCATAGCTCAGATCATTCTTGGGATAGACGAATGGCTGACCAAGCGAATATTTATACGCTGCTGCTGCAATTGTCGGCATTTTCGCGATCAGACGGTGTGATGCGACCATCCGTTGGTGTGGATCAGTAATATCAGTTGAATCGTGATAGAAGGCTGAAAGTGCGCCAACCACGCCGCACATGATCGCCATTGGATGCGCATCGCGGCGGAAACCCCGATAAAATTGCATAAGCTGTTCATGAAGCATCGTGTGGCGCGTGATGGTGTGCGTGAACTTATCAAGCGTCGCTTTGTCGGGCAATTCGCCGTTCAGCAGCAGGTAGGACACCTCCATAAAACTCGATTGTTCGGTCAACTGCCCAATCGGGTAACCACGGTGGAGGAGAATACCTTCATCTCCGTCGATATAGGTCAGAGCTGAGTCGCAGCTTGCTGTTGATGTGAAGCCAGGATCAAACGTGAATGCACCCGTCTGTGCATAAAGCTTGCGGATGTCGATAACATCTGGGCCTACACTGCCTGTGCGGATTGGGCATTCGACGGTTGTGCCGTCAACGGTGATCGTAGCGATTGAGTTCCCCATCTGTATTCCTTCCATTTTGAAGCGGCTCGGATTAGCGAGCAACGCTTATTACATCATTTATGCGCGCCAAAGATTCATCGCGTCCGAGCAATGTCAGCACATCAAAAATCCCTGGTGAGGTTGTGCGACCCGTAAGTGCCGCACGAAGCGGTTGCGCAATCTTTCCAAGGCCAATTTCGGCATCTTCCGCTACCCGACGCACCGCATTCTCAAGCGCAGTTGCTTCCCACTCTATGCAACTCGCAAGCGCGCTAAAAACAGACTCAAGCAGTGCTATACCATTACTGTCTAGCAGAGCTTTTGCGCTTTCGTCGAGAGGCAGTGGGCGTGCTTCGAACAGGAATAACGATCCTTCAGCGAGTGATAGCGTCGATTTGGCACGAACCTTGAGGAATGGCATTGCTTGGGTCAGTAACCCTAGCGCCTTCTCATCTAAAATATGGCCAAGTTTAGACTCTACGATTGGCGCAGCAATTGCGGCCAATTGCGAGTTATCAGCATCGCGGATATAGTGACCGTTGATATTTTCGAGTTTCTTAAAATCCATACGTGCAGGCGCACGCCCGACATGATCAACGTCAAACCATGCGACTGCCTCTTCGCGGCTGAAAATCTCATCATCGCCGTGCCCCCAACCCAGCCGTGTCAGATAATTGGAAAGTGCTTCAGGCAGATAGCCAAACTCATCACGGTACGCCTCGACCCCGAGAGCGCCGTGGCGTTTGGAGAGTTTCGCGCCGTCCGGCCCGTGGATCAGGGGAACATGTGCATAAACCGGCTGTGGCCAATCCATAGCGCGGATCAGCGCAAGCTGGCGGAATGCGTTATTCAAATGATCGTCGCCCCGGATCAGATGCGTTACCCCCATGTCATGATCGTCAACGATGACGGACAGCATATAGGTTGGTGAGCCATCCGAACGCAGCAGGATAAAATCATCAAGTTCCGAATTATTGACGGTAACCTCACCCTGCACCCGATCATGAATCATGACTGCTCCCGACTGTGGGGCACGAAAGCGCACAACATAGGGCGCGCCCACAGGCGCTTCGGATGGATCGCGGTCACGCCAGCGGCCATCGTAACGCAGCGGGAGCTTCTTTTCACGCTGCTCGGCTCGCATCGCTTCCAATTCTTCAGATGTCGCATAGCAGCGATAGGCATGGCCCGCCTCTAACAGTTGATAGGCCACCTCAGCGTGACGTTTGGCACCTTCTGTTTGATAGACCACAGGCCCATCCCAATCGAGGCCGAGCCACTGTAGGCCACTGATTATGGCGTCTTTGGCCTCTTGGCTTGAACGTGCAATATCGGTGTCTTCGATCCGCAGCAGGAATTTGCCACCGGTATGGCGGGCGTAGAGCCAATTGAAAATTGCAGTCCGCGCTCCACCGATATGGAGAAAGCCGGTAGGGGAAGGGGCAAATCGCGTGACGACCTGTTTATTATCTTCGCTTGCGTGCAACGCGAAACACTCCAAAACTGTAACAATGAGCGCTGCCCCTAGCATGACGATTGCGAGGCTTCAAACCGGGGCGTCATCAATAATGTCAAGAATCGAGGAATGGCTCGAGAATGAGCGTGACCAGATTGCGCTATGGCTGCCGGTTGCACTCGGTAGCGGTATCGTGCTGTGGTTTATTCTGGCGGATCAGCGGGCTTGGATTGCCGTTATGGTTGGGGCGTGCGCCGCCAGTTTGATTGGTTTTGCGATAGGGAAAGCGCGGCGGCTTGGCACGTTTTTGCTCGTTGGCGGGCTGTGTGTTGCGTTTGGTTGTGCTTTGACGTGGTGGCGTGCCGAATTTGTCGCGGCACCGCGGCTTGCAAGGCCTGCAGTTGAAACTTTCGAGGCGCAGGTAACCCGCATCGAAAATCAACGGGCCAAGGCGCAGTCGCGTGTGTGGATGAATCCATCGCAGCGTAGCAAGCTGCCGCCGCTGATTCGCGTTACAATCAAAGATGAAGATATGGTCGCCAGCTTGGCGGTGGGCGACACTATTCGTTTGCGCGCCCGGTTGGTGCCGCCGCCTGATGCGCTCGTTCCGGGGGGCTATGATTTTTCCCGCACCGCTTGGTTTCTGGGGCTAGGCGCAAGCGGCAGCGCGATTGGATCTGTGCTTCGTACCTCGCCGCCACAGCCAGAGGGGAAGGAATTGCGCTCCCGGCTTTCGGCGCATGTCCGCAGCCAGATAGAAGGCAGCGCTGGCGGGATCGCAGCGGCTTTTGCATCGGGTGATCGCGGCGGCATCGCGCCCGAAGATGAAGAGGCCATGCGTGCAAGCGGGCTGACCCATTTGCTCTCCATTAGTGGTCTTCATATCACGGCGGTGGTTGCAGCGGTGCTTTTTATAACCTTGCGGTTGCTTGCGCTTAGCCCCGTGCTTGCGCTGCGCTTTCCATTGCCTTTGATTGCAGCAGGGGCGGGCGCGCTAGCAGGAATTGGCTATACGGCGCTGACCGGCGCTGAAGTGCCTACGATCCGGTCATGTGTAGCGGCAGTGCTCGTGCTCATCGGCATAGCAATTGGGCGCGAGGCGATGACATTGCGCCTCGTTGCAACTGGAGCAATCATCATTCTGTTCCTTTGGCCCGAAGCGCTCATGGGGGCGAGCTTTCAGCTTAGTTTCGCTGCGATTACTGTGATTGTTGCGTTGCACGAAAACCGCTCCATCCGCGCGATGACGATGCGCCGTGATGAGGATTTTGGTAGGCGGTTGGTGCGCGGGGTGTTGTCGCTAATGTTGACGGGTCTCGCGGTTGAATTGGCACTTGCGCCGATTGCGTTGTTTCATTTTCATAAATCGGGCGTTTACGGCGCGCTTGCCAATATTTTTGCAATTCCGCTGACGACTTTTGTAACGATGCCGCTTGAGGCACTGGCACTGCTCTTTGATCTGGTGGGGCTTGGTGCGCCATTTTGGTGGCTCACAGGGGTCTCGCTTGATCTGTTATTGTGGCTGGCTAGAGTTGTGGCCGCTGCCCCAGGCGCGGTTGCGGTTGTTCCCGAAATGCCACTGGGAAGTATTGCGTTGATTGTAGGTGGCGGACTTTGGCTGCTCCTTTGGAAAACCAAAATATGTTTGGCCGGGATCGCGCCGATAGCAATAGGCACTATGTTGGCGATGCTGGCCCCAGCGCCTGACATATTGATCACCGGCGATGGCCGTCATCTTGCTGTTCGTAGCAGCGATGGGACGATGCACTTGCTCCGCGCACGTAGCGGTGACTATGTCCGCGATGTTCTGGCCGAACGCTTTGGCACACTTGCCCCGCTAGAGGACATCGACGTTGCCAAAGGTGCCAAGTGCGGGCGCGATTTGTGCGTCATTACAGTCAGCAATGGAATGCGGGATTGGCGGATCGCAGCGACACGCAGTGATTATCTGCTGCCATGGCAATCATTTATCAAAATCTGCCAGTCAGTTGATGTCATCGTCAGCAGCCGAAGGTTGCCGCGCGCGTGCATAGCACGTTGGATTACGGCTGATCGCTTATTCCTGCAAAAGACCGGAGGGCTTGCAATCACGCTTGGATCGCAGGCAGTTGAGCGGACTTTACGTCACCATGATGACCATCCATGGCGGCGTGCCTCCACGCCGCCTGAAGATGAGCTACCCGGCAAACGTCAATATCGCCGCAACAGCCCGGCAAGTTTGCCCTGAACGCGCACTTGCCCCGGTTTGTAACGCTGCGGTTCATAAGCGCGGTTGGCGGGATCAAGTCGCACCATCGCCCCTTCGCGGCGGAAATATTTGAGCGTTGCTTCATGATCTTCAACCAACGCGACAATGATTTCGCCTTCATGTGCTGAGTCGACTTTCTTGATCAGCGCATAATCGCCGTCGAGAATTCCTGCCTCAACCATTGAGTCCCCCGAAACTTCAAGCGCGAAATGCTCGCCGGCACCAAGGAGGGCTGCAGGCACCGAGAGCATTGCCTGGCCCTCAATCGCCTCAATTGGTACGCCCGCTGCGATCCGTCCGTGCATCGGAATATCAATGACGTCATTGGCAGGCGCAGAGGCGGATTTGGCACGGGGTGCAAGATTAACGACATTGTTATTTGAAACTGACTTTGAATCCCCGCCACGTTCAGGCATTTTAATCACCTCAAGCGCACGGGCACGGTTGGGGAGACGGCGAATAAAACCGCGCTCTTCAAGCGCTGAAATCAGGCGATGGACACCGGATTTTGATTTGAGATCAAGCGCATCCTTCATTTCTTCAAATGACGGTGAAACTCCGGTTTCGGCCAAGCGATCATGAATGAAACAGACCAGCTCATGTTGTTTGCGCGTTAGCATCTTAAAAGTCCTTCATTAGGAACGAACGCGGAACTTTTAGGCAACAATATTGGATTCGTCAAGTCAATGGGATAAACTGCACTAAATCACCGATATTTGCAGGCTTCGCTCCCGCCTCGCGCACGATCAGGGCGTCGGCACGCGCCAGCCCTTTGAGCGCCGCGCTATCATCAATTCCAACGGGAAACAGCCGGTTTTCCGAGAGACGCGCGCGAATATGGTCAGTACGCGCGCCGACCGCTGGCATCTCAGCACCCAATATTCCAGTGAGCGAGCGCGGTAAGGCTTCAGCCGCCCCTGAAAGTGCTGCAATCGCTGGCTTTAGGAACAAAACCGCCGTTACAAACGCCGAAACTGGATTGCCGGGAAGCCCGAGCACAATCGAGTCGCCAAGCTGCCCCGCCATCAAAGGCTTGCCGGGTCGCATCGCAACTTTCCAGAAATCTAGCGTTGCTCCGGCGGCAATCAGAGCAGGGCGGACAAGGTCATGATCACCGACTGAAGCACCGCCACTTGTTATGATAATATCCGCATTCGCCGCCTTTTTGACGGCGATGATAAGCGCATCAAGCGTATCGGCAACAATTCCAATATCGTTGATTTTAACCGGCCAGCCGTCAAGCATTGAAGCGATCATCAACGCGTTGGTCGCGGGAATGTGATCATCATCGGTTGGTGTGCCCGGCGCAACAAGCTCATCACCTGAAGAAATAATCGCAATCCGAACGGGGCGACGCACCGGCACGCTGCCATGCCCGCCCATTGCTGCAAGCGCAATTCCAGCAGGACTAAGCCGCGTGCCCGCTGGAAACAGCATTTCACCACGCACGAAATCGCCACCAAGAGGACGAACATGCCTGCCTTTTTCTGGGGGATTGCCTTCTAACAGAGCAATCACATCATTATCGCGCGTGACATTTTCCTGAATGATGATCATATTGTCGCCGGGTGGGAGCGCGGCACCAGTAAAGATGCGCACGGCTTCACCAGTACCAATCTGCGCCATGGAGGGTTTTCCTGCCGCAGACTCGCCGATCACCCGCCATGAGCGCTGTTCGTCAGCGGCGTTAACAGCATAGCCATCCATCGCGGAAAGATCGCGCGCGGGTTGTGTGCGTTGGGCAATGACATCGGCGGCGAGCCAACGTCCGATTGACCCGAGGAGCGGCACCGTCTCGCTCGAAACTGGCTTTGCCAGCGCGATCAGCCGCGTTTGCGCTTCAGCCAACGGGATCATAGTTCGCGGTGCCAGTCACCCGATTTGCCGCCCGATTTGGTGAGCAGTTTGATATCAGACATGATCATGGCCTTATCAACTGCTTTGACCATGTCATAAAGCGTGAGAAGGGTCGCGGAAACGGCCGTTAACGCTTCCATTTCTACGCCTGTCTGTCCGCTTGACCGGGCCGTAACGGTGACGGTGATTGTTGAGCTTGTTATGTCAAAATCTACGCTCACGCTGCTGAGCGCAACCGGATGGCAGAGCGGGATAAGCTCGCTTGTCCGCTTTGCTGCCATGATCCCGGCAACGCGCGCGACGGCGAGGACATCACCTTTTTTCGCGGTTCCATCATTGATCGCGGCAATGGCCTTTGGGGACATGCTGATTTGGCCCGATGCGCGCGCCTCACGCACGGTGGTTGCTTTGGCCGAAATATCGACCATGTGCGCCGCACCGCTGTCATCAAGGTGGGTGAGCTTGCTCATGCGCCCGTCAGCAGCGCGCGCGTCGCGGTTTCAACATCACTCTGTCGCATCAGGCTTTCCCCCACCAGGAAGGTGCGCACGCCTGAGGCAGCCATACGGGTGCAATCGGCATGAGTGGAAATTCCACTCTCACAAACGAGCAGAACATCAGGTGGCACCATCGCCGCCAGCCGTTCAGTGGTCGCAAGATCAACCTCGAAAGTCTTGAGATTGCGGTTATTGATGCCGATCAACTTCGATTGCAGCCAAGTGAGCGCGCGCTCCATTTCGGCCTCGTCATGCACTTCGATCAGAACATCAAGTTGCTCGGCCTGAGCAGCATCTTCAATCTCGATCATTTGGGTATCATCAAGCGCTGCCACAATGATGAGGATCGCATCGGCCCCCATCGCGCGCGCTTCGGCACATTGCCATGGGTCGACAATAAAATCCTTGCGGATGACAGGCAACGCACAGGCCGCGCGCGCAGCAATCAGATAATCCTCATGACCTTGGAAATAGGGCGCGTCTGTAAGCACTGAAAGGCACGTCGCGCCGCCACTCTCATAGGCGCTGGCGTGAGCAGCGGGATCGAAATCTTCACGGATCAGACCTTTGGACGGGCTGGCCTTCTTGATCTCGGCAATTAGCGCGAAAGCCGTCGTAGCCTTAGCGCGAAGCGCCGTCTCAAACCCGCGCACGGGCGAAGGGGCGGCCCAATGCGAAAGCCCAACCGGCTTACGCGCAGCAACCTCTTCACGCTTGGTGGCGCAGATTTCGTTGAGTTTATTGCTCATATCGACGGCTGGATTGTCATTGGCGTGCTTTGGAACAACGAATGAAATTCGACAACTAGATTTGGTTTCTCAGGCGTCAAACGCAAAATCCGATAATATGCTGTAGGCATTCCAGGATGGATACGGACTTCCATCAATAGCCAATCCAGCAATCCAGCAGCGCCTTGGCGAGCCCCTTGTCGATAGCCTCGGCAGCTTCCTCGACGCCGTCACCAATTGTCGAAGCATGGTCTGCGACAACCAGCGCAGCACCTGCGTTTAGGAGCACGGCATCGCGGTAAGCTCCGGCCTCGCCCATTAGCAATCGTCGGAGGGCCGCAGAGTTAAATGCCGCGTCGCCTCCGCGTATAGCCTCAGCCGTATGGCGGGGAATGCCTGCATCTTCTGGCGTTATGATGTCATTTGGCAGGGTAAAACCGATGGTTTTGATGCGCGTCGGCCCACTGATCGAGATTTCATCTAGCCCTCCTTCGCCTGAAACGACCATAGCGCGTTCGCAGCCAAGCAGGTGTAGTGCGGTCGTATAGGTTCCGATTAAATCCGGGCGTGGCACACCAATCAATTGGCGCGTTACTCCTGCCGGATTGGCGAGAGGCCCAAGCAGGTTGAAAATCGTCCGCCGGCCAAGGTTCTTGCGGATCGGCGCGATGCGGGCAAGCGCTGGATGATGGGCTTGGGCAAAGAGGAATGCAATCCCGAGATCAGCAAGCGTTGCCTCTGCCGTCTCAGCGGCGCGGTCAAGATTGAGGCCAAGCGCCTCAAGCGTATCGGCGGCACCTGCTTTGGAAGACGCCGCACGATTGCCGTGCTTTGCCACTGGAATTTCACACGCTGCGATCACGATAGCGACGGCGGTTGATATGTTGAGGCTATGGCTGCCGTCTCCGCCTGTGCCGCAGACATCGATTGCATTCGCGGGTGCCGTGACCCGCACCATCCGCGCGCGCATCGCGGTTGCCGCCGCCGCGATTTCTTCAGCGGTTTCGCCGCGCTCAGCAAGGGTTACGAGGAAGGCCGCAATCGCATCATCGGACATTGCCCCATCGAGCATCGCATCGAAGCTTTCCGTCGCGCTCACGTCCGTTCCTTAACCGTCATCCCCGCCGCGCGCATGAAATTGGCGAGCATCGCGTGGCCATGCTCGGTCGCGATGCTTTCGGGGTGAAATTGGACGCTGTGGATCGGCAGGCTCGCATGGCGGAAACCCATAACATGGCCGTCGTCGCTGGTGGCATTGACGATCAGGTCAGCCGGAATATCCTCAACGATCAGTGAGTGATAACGCGTAGCAGTGAACGGCGAGGGCAGGCCAGCGAACAGCCCGCTGCCGTCATGGCTCACCGGCGAAGTCTTCCCATGCATCAGGCCACCTCGCACGACTTTACCGCCGAAATGCTGGCCAATTGCTTGATGACCAAGGCAAACGCCAAGCAGAGGTCGGTTGGCCTCTGCGCAAGCCGCGACCAGCTCAAGCGAAATCCCCGCCTCATTGGGGGTGCACGGCCCCGGCGAAATCAGGAAAGCTTCCGCGCCCGATGACATCGCCTGACCAAC
>JBBTEI010000072.1:784-7265 GCA_038042405.1 Pseudomonadota bacterium | reverse complement strand
TAGGCGGGGTCGCTATCGGCGACGATGCCAGCGCCGGCTTGGACGTGCATTACGCCGTCTTTGATGACGGCGGTGCGCAGGACGATGCAGCTATCCATGCTGCCGTCGGGGCTGAAATAGCCGACGCCGCCTGCGTAAGCGCCGCGCGTTTCGCTTTCGAGTTCGGCGATGATTTCGCACGCGCGCACCTTTGGCGCGCCGCTGACGGTGCCGGCGGGGAAGCCAGCAAACAGTGCATCAAGCGCGTCTTTTTCAGGGGACAGGCGACCAACCACGTTTGAGACGATGTGCATCACATGGCTGTAGAACTCGACGGTGTAGCTGTCAGTCACTTTCACGCTGCCTGCCTCGGCAACGCGGCCAACATCGTTGCGGCCAAGGTCAAGCAGCATCAAATGTTCGGCGCGTTCCTTTGGATCAGCGAGGAGCGAGGCGCGGTATTCGGCGTCCTCGACTGCGGTTTTGCCACGTGGACGTGTGCCCGCGATAGGCCGGATCGTGACTTCGCCGTCTCGCGCGCGGACGAGGATTTCGGGGCTTGATCCAGTGAGCGAAAATCCGGGCAGATCAAGATGATAGAGGAAGGGCGATGGGTTGATCCGGCGCAGCGCGCGGTACAGGTCAAACGGGGGCAGCGTGAAGGGCAGGGTGAAGCGTTGCGCCAAGACGACCTGAAAGATATCGCCCGCCGCGATATAGTCTTTCGCGCGGGCGACCATATCGCTGTAGCGCCCGTCGGGTAACACTGGTTCGGGTGTGACTTCGGGAAGCGCCACCGCCTGTCGCTGCGCACGGTCAAGTGGTGCAGCAAGCCGCGCCGATGTCGCCTCAATCCGTTCAACTGCCAGCGCAACGCCGCGCGCCGGATCACCACCGGGCCAAACGGGGGAAGCGATAAACAGCCGGTCGGCCAGCCGATCAAACACAAGGATTACTGTTGGCCGGACAAATAGCATATCGGGCAGGCCAATCGGATTGGCGGGCGGGCGCGGCAAATGCTCAACCAGCCCGATTGTTTCATAACCGAAATAACCAACAAGGCAGGCGAGCGCGCCGGGAAGCCCATCAGGAACATCAATCCGGCACGCCTCAACCAGTGCGCGCATCGCCACTAGGCTGCCGCCTTGTGCCGGTGCAAAACCATCACGGTTGGTCAGCCATTCGCGGTTAATTTCTGGCGTGTCGCCACTCGCACGAAACACCAAATCAGGTGCGAGGCCAATCAGGCTATAGCGCCCGTGTACTGCGCCGCCCTCAACCGATTCGAGCAGATAATCGCCGCGATCCCGCTCATGCAGCTTGAGAAAGGCAGACACCGGGGTTTCGGTATCGGCAATCTCGCTGCGCCAGATCAGTGCAGGCTTGCCTGCGTCCAATTGCGCAAGCGCTTCATCATCATCTTTACGCATCGCGATTACGCACTACCGTGACGACGCGCCGGTCAAATCCCGCTTCAGCTTTGCTATGGCTGTTGGGTTGCGCTTTGCTCCAACCTCCGTTTTTAGAGCACTGGTAAATTGGAGAGTATATTCTTGGCCAACGATTTGGATCATCTGCTGCTGTGTCTGTTGAACCAGGCCGGGCTCGCTAATTGCAGACGCTGTGATCACTTTATCAAGCGTAACAACAGACCAGCCATTGTTGTTGGGTGATTCAATCAATCGCGCTTGATTTTTGCCCATCTTAAATAATGTATCGAGCGCTGGCGGCGCTTTGTTTTGAAGCTCAAGCAGATCGATGCGCCGTATTGATATTGGCTGAGCGGGCGGCAGACTCACCCCCGACGTGCGCAATGCTTCGTTGATAGGTGTGCCTTTGCCGACTTTGGCGATAATTGCGGATGCAATTGCGCGCGCAGCTTTGCTCCTTCGTTCGTTCTCCATGTCCGATTTGATGCGGTCACTGATTTCGGCGATCGGGCGCGGTGCGGCCACTGTGATCCGGTCAAGATCATAAAGGATGTAGCTTTGCCCCGCCGAAAGCGCAATTACGGTGGCGTCATCGTCAGCTTCGGCCTGAAACGCATCGCGCAGGATCGGCGCCAATTCACCCGGAAGCTTATAGGTCGAGTCCTTTGGAGCGCCGCCAATTTGTGTAATCATCGGCGTTACTTCAGCGGTCAGACTTTCGGATTTAACAACATCGTCAAAGGTTGCACCATCGGCAATCGCGTCTTCAATCTTGGTAATAAAATCGGCGAGCAACCCTTCGTTTTTTGCTTTTGCAAGCTCGGGGATAAGGGCGGCACGCGCATCGGCGAGCGTCTTGCCACTCGTGCGGATAATTTTGTCAACGCGTACAACGTGCCAGCCAAGCCCCGATTTTCCGGGCGTGACGATGTCGTTTTGGGTGGCGGCAAACACCGCATCAGCAATCTTGGCGCTGGTAAGCCCGGCGTAAGCGGCTTTGTTCTGTTCAGCCAATGTTGTTGCTTCGCCGCCGGCCGCTTTCGCTGCCGCCTCGATTGACGTGCCAGCCTTAATTTGAGCAGCAATCGCGTTGGCTTTGGCCTGATCCGCAACGATGATTTGAGTTAGGACACGGGTCTCTTTATCCGCAAACTGTCCTGATTTTGCTTTGTAAGCAGCCGCAATTTCAACCTCTGTTGGGCTGGATTGGCTGGCGAAGCGCATGCGATCAAATTGGGCATAGCGGATGCTGCGCATTTCAGGGGCTGTGTATCGGGCGGAGTTTGCTTTGTAATAAGCTTGAATTTCAGAATCGGTTACGGGCTTGCCAGCCGGGATGGCGCTGTTGGGTATGCTTGCCACCTGGCCTTGACGCGTTTCAAGCAGAACCGAAGTATAGGGCAGAGCGAAGCCGAGAGGCACACGCAGGCCTGCACTTACCGGAACCGCAAGCATCGTTGCAATTTTTTCGCGGCCAATGTCACTGCGAACGCCCTTTTCGGTCAGGCGTTGTTGGCCAAGAATGCCGAGGAAAACATTGCGATCAAATTGGCCTGTTGGGCCGCGAAATGCCGGAATGCTCGCAATCTCACCGTCAATCAGCCTTTTGCTGGCAAAAATGCCTTCATCATTGGCAAAGCTTTCAAGTGTGCGCAGGCTTATCATTTGATCTACCGTCTGTTCAACCGCGCCGCTACGTACAAAGGCTGCGAGGGTCAGCCCCGGGTTTTCGCGCCGTGCCGCATCAAACTCTGCCTGGGTGCGTTGCAATACATCCTGTGCCGAGAGGTCATTACGGCCAATTTGTGCGGGCGCTTCGCTGGTTGAACCAAGACTGCCGATGCTGCTGCCGTCGGGAAGGTTTACGCCGGTCACAACAAATGCCACGAGAATCAGGGCAAACAAGCCAAGCACGACCCATGAGGATAGGATACGGCGGAAAAAGGTAATCATTGATGGGCAATCCGGGTTGATGGTTGAACGCGACAACGCCATAGGGCGACTTATTGAAAGATGAAAGCGTTTCGGTCGTCTGAAGTGCGCATCATAGGGAGGAACAAATGGCACTTCGCAAGCTGATCGCGGGCAATTGGAAAATGAACGGATCGCTGGGCGGTTTGGCGGAGCTTGACGCGATTGCGGAGGCTGCTGCCGCATATTGCGGTATTGATGTAGCGATCTGCCCGCCTGCTACGCTCATCGCGCCCGCCGCCTGCCGCCAGCCTCTGCTCGCCATTGGAG
Source organism: Pseudomonadota bacterium (assembly GCA_038042405.1). Taxonomy (GTDB): domain Bacteria; phylum Pseudomonadota; class Alphaproteobacteria; order Sphingomonadales; family Sphingomonadaceae; genus Aquisediminimonas. The sequence continues at coordinate 3,615 of JBBTEI010000072.1, read as the reverse complement.
CGCAGGATTGCCATCAGGCGGTGTCTGGTGCGCATACCGGATGCCTTTCTGCCGCGATGCTCGTCGAGGCAGGCGCAAAGTTCGTTATTGTCGGCCATAGTGAACGGCGTGCCGATCAATATGAGACTGATGCCGATGTTAAGGCGAAGGCGGTGGCGGCAACGGGTGAAGGCTTGACCGCCATCATTTGCGTTGGAGAAAGCGAGGCGCAACGCAATGCTGGTGAAGCAATAAATGTTGTTGAGCGTCAATTGGATGGATCGGTGCCTGCCCAGGTCAATACGAATTTTCTGGTGATCGCTTATGAACCGGTATGGGCGATCGGCACGGGACGAACGCCGTCGGTGGGGGATGTGGCCGAAATGCACGCGGCTATTCGCGCCCGGCTGGTTATTCTGCTCGGCGAACATGGAAATGTGGTGCGTATCCTTTACGGCGGTTCGGTTAAAGCCAGCAACGCTTCTGAAATGATGGCGGTGGCCAATGTTGACGGAGCGCTTGTTGGCGGGGCGAGCCTTAAGGCGAACGATTTTGTGCCAATCATATCAGCCGCCGCATTGATTTAAGCGATTGGGCCGGACAAACCTTGGCCATATGCTCAAATAGCGCTATTAGGCCAGAATGGGATCTTTATCATGACGATTGGTGAAGTGCCCGACGTTGACGTGGCTGCCCAAGCGCCGCTGTTTATCCTGTCATTCAATCATCGCGACGAACTGGCGCTGGCGGCGGCGCGCGCAGGCTGGCAATCAATTGCCGCGCGACGCAGAGATAGCGTCGAGTATCGCTTTGCCTCAAGCCGTGCCATGATCGCTGTCGTTGATGCGCGCGGCGCATTTGATGAAGGGCTTGAAGCCGTTGCCGCGCTTTCGGCTGCTGTTGAAATATCGGCTGCTGCGTTGTTGGTGATTGTATCGCGGCGCGATGTCGTTCGGCTGGATGCGATGATCAATGCGGGCGCAACACATTATCTTGCCGCCCCCTTTAGTCAGGCGGAGTTTGGCCAGTCGCTTCGTTTTGCGGAACGGCATTCGGCCAGGTTGGGCGGCGGTTGGCAAGCCGTGGAGCGTCGCCACTCGGCTGCTGATGATGAATTTTATGCCTGGCAGGTGAACCTGAAAACGGGGCAGGTCACCTTGAGCGAAGCGTTTTGCAAGCGAATCAATGCGCCATCGCGCGATATGGCAGCTTTCACGCTGCTTCGCGGGCTTGACGGCATGGATCGCAAGGTCGCGCTTGGTGCCATAAAGCGGATATTGAGTGACGGGCGGCCAACCGCTTTCGGGCATATGCTATTGTGCCAAGATGGAAGCTCAATCCGTGTTGCGGAGCATCTTCGATATGATAGGGCGCGCGGCATTCTGATTAGCACGATCGAATTCCTTAATACCGAGCCAAAAATCCAGGGTCAGGGCGGGCGTGATCCTTTGACCGGGCTTGGTGATCTTGCCGCTGCGCGGCGCTGGATTGATGCGTGTCTGGCCTCTCGCGATGATGCGTTTCACATCTTGCTGATCGTGGTAACGCGGTTTGAAATGATCAACAGCGCCTTTGGCCGTGAAATCGGTGATGGTCTGCTGCAAAATGTAGCCCGGCAAATTGGCCGCTTGGTGACTGATGTCGGCGGTGATCAGGCGCTGGTTGCGCGAACTGCCGGTGCTGAATTCATTGTCGGGCTTGACGGTGCTCATCAGGCTGATCGTGTACGGTCACTGGCGGAGCGGATTGCCGATCAGATTGACCGGCCGACGCTTTCAGGCGCGCATCTGGTTACGCTTTCAAGCCGGATCGTGATTGTCGAATGCGCTGAGGGAGACGGTGATTCTTCACGCCTGCTCAGACGCGCAGGCATGGCGGTCGCCGAAGCAAAAGCGTCTGATCAAGGGCGGATCCGTTTCTTGAGCACTGCCGACCAGAATGTTGTTGACCATCATCAATCATTGCAATCCGATCTCAGAAATGCGCTCGACCGCGATGAAATCGAATTGCTTTTTCAACCGCAGGTGGCGATTCCTTCCGGCGAGATTACCGGTGTTGAAGCGCTCGCGCGGTGGCGGCACCCGGTGCATGGAGAACTTGGCGCGGTGACTTTGTTCGCGGTTGCCGAGCAATCGGATTATCTGCTTGCGCTGTCGGCCCATGTCCAGAAGCGCGCGGCGGAGCAGGCGGCTGCATGGCCCGCGTCGCTTTCACATGTCCGCCTTTCGGTTAATGTGACAGCCGCCGACATTGCGAGGCCTGGCTTTGCCGCGAGCTTCCTTGCGATGATCGACGCGAGCGGATTTCCCCGCAATCGCCTGACGGTTGAACTCACCGAAAGCGGGCTGGTCGATGATCTCGGCGTTGCGGCGGAATTGCTTGCCGATCTGCGTGCGGGCGGCTGCCGCGTGGCGATTGATGATTTTGGTACGGGCTATTCAAGCCTCGCTTATCTCAAAGCCTTGCCGCTTGATTATCTCAAGATCGACAAGAAACTGGCGCAGGATATCGCGGGCTCCCCGCGAGACCGGATCGTTGTGCGCGGCGTGATCGATATGGCGCGCTCGCTTGGCCTCGCGGTGATTGCCGAAGGCGTTGAAACCGAAGAGCAGTTGGCGCTCCTCGCAAGGGAAGGGTGCAACTATTATCAAGGCTTCCTCTGTGCTGAGCCGCTTGATGTTGCGGGGCTTGAGAGAGCACTCGCACAGGGTTGACCGCACCTTTACACCGCGTCGAGCAGAGCCAAATCCCGCTCGGCGTGGCAGTCGCAAGGGATGGCTGAAAAAATGGCGGATTCTTCACCAAGTTGAGGCGCTTTCGCAGGTATCTCATAGGTCGTCATTGCGAGCGAA
>JBBTEI010000072.1:0-774 GCA_038042405.1 Pseudomonadota bacterium | reverse complement strand
AATCCAGTGGCAACGATGGGACTGGATTGCCGCGCTTCGCTCGCAATGACGATTCATGGGTTTCAACCTGCGCGGCGAGCGGATCAAGGTGTTCGGCCAGAAATGCGGTGACCGCGTCGCTGCCGCCGCCAGCAAGCACGACGCAGATAAACTCCTCAAACGCAGCGCCAATGCTGCGCGCGATCGCCATTGCGCGGTCATCAAGCGCGGCTGCACGGGCGTCAAGCCGGTTGAGCACCGCCATTGAGAGATTGCCGTTAAGCACGCGGCGGTGCGTCGTCTTTTCGATCCGTGTGGTCACGCTCTCAACGCCGCTGATCGCCGCCTCAAGCAGCACATCCTCAAGCCGGTCACGGGCGAGCAGATTGGCCGCCTGCCAGCCAAGATGAAAGGCCACCCCGCGCGCTTCACGGCGGAGCGCATAGGCCGAGGCGGGGCTCATTTCGGCGATTTTGCACGCAGCACTCACCAGCCCGGTTTCGGCAAGCGCCATGAGGAAAGTCGCCTGACGTTCAAACGTCCAGCCATCCGCGCGCGGGGTATCGGAGCGGTACTGTGCGGCGGGCTTGCAATTTTGCGCTTTGGCGGTGGTCATGCTCATCTCCTATGGCTGAATAGGAAATATCCTAGCATGAAATGGGAACAAAGTAAATACATATGCTGTGAGGGGCGTTTATAATGCAGCGTCATCCTATCCTCATATTCGTCGCCCCGTGCTTGACACGGGTGTGGATTCACATTTGAAGTGCAACGGGTTGAAGATTTCGGCTGGAG
>JBBTEI010000071.1:0-5867 GCA_038042405.1 Pseudomonadota bacterium | reverse complement strand
CAGTTGCCATAGCCGCCGATGCCGCGCACCACGCCGTCAATCAAATGCCGCATTTTGGGATGATCAGGCCGCCCGAAGCGCAGCGCATTGAGGTTCGCAATAGGCCGCGCGCCCATCGTGAAAACATCGCGCAATATGCCGCCAACACCCGTTGCCGCACCCTGATAAGGCTCGATATAGCTCGGGTGATTATGCGATTCCATCTTGAAGATCGCCGCCTGCCCGTCACCAATATCAACCACGCCCGCATTTTCGCCGGGGCCGCAGATCACTTGCGGGCCAGTGGTTGGCAGTTTCTTCAAATGAATCCGCGATGATTTGTAAGAGCAATGCTCCGACCACATCACCGAAAATATCCCGAGTTCGGTCAGATTGGGTTCGCGCCCCATCGCGGCGAGAACGCGTGTATATTCTTCTTCGGAAAAGCCGTGTTCGGCGACAATCTGTGGGGTAATTTCGGACATGCCCGCGCTTTAGCGAGCAAGCCGCGCCGGAAGCAAGCCGCGACTGGCATTACCAATGAAAAATGGCGCTTCGAGGTCTTCGGGGCGGAGATCCGCCTCAACCGCGCTACCATTGGTAATCAGTTCGGCGCGCAGCACGCCAGGCAGCAACCCGCGTGAGAGTGGCGGTGTCAGCAGTGCGCCGGGGCCACGCACAAAGATATTGGTGAAACTACCTTCAGTAATGAAGCCTTCTCCGTCCACCAATGCCACTTCAAAACTGCCAGCCTCAACCCGCGCTTCCACATAAAAGCTACGGTCTGTCGTCTTGTGGCGCAAACGGAAATCACTGCCGTCAACGGGAAGCGCGGCAAGACGGACTTCAACGAAATCGGCTGGCTGTGGCTGGTGCGGCTGTATCTCAATCGCAATCCGTCCACTCGGGCTAAGCATCAGGCGCACCCGGCGAGATTCGGCGATTCGGAAGGTCGCCGCTTGAAGTTCGTTGCGCGCGGCGTGGCGATCAAAGGGGAAGCCGAACATCCGCGCGCTTTCGCCAATCCGCGCGATATGGCGGTCAAGCAGTTGGATGCCCACCGCTGGATCAAACCGCATTGTCTCAAACAGATCAAACGTCTTTTCTGACGCCACAAAACCTCCTTTGGCCAGACATTCGCGCCATTCATCGCCCGATTCGCTGTCAGCGACTATGCCAGACCCTAATCCCATCGTTGCGCGATTTTCACTCCCTCGTAAATGCAGCGTGCGAATGGCGACGTTAAACGCCGCATCGCCGCCCGGATCAATCCGCCCGATTGAGCCGGTATAAGCACCGCGCGGTGATGCCTCCACCTCGTCGATCACCTCCATCGCGCGGATTTTGGGCGCGCCGGTGATTGAACCACAGGGAAAGATCGTGCTGATCACATCAATCGCATCAATCCCGTCACGTAACTGTGCCGTCACCGTCGATATCATCTGATGCACCGTTGGATAGGTCTCGACATGGAAAAGCTGGGGCACGTCAACACTACCCGGCACGGCCACGCGCGAAAGATCGTTGCGAAGCAGGTCAACAATCATCAGATTTTCGGCACGCTGTTTTGGATCGGATTGAAGCTTTGCCACCGCCGCAGCGTCAGACGCCGCATCGCACCCCCGCACAGCCGTTCCCTTCATTGGCTTGGTGGTCAGCTTGCGGTCTTTCATCGCAAAAAATAGCTCAGGCGAAAGCGAGAGCAGCATATCCTCGCCCGTCCATATAATCCCGCCATAACCCGCCTTGGCGCGGGTGCGTAGCCCGGCATAGATCGCAAGCGGATCACCCATCAGCGGAACATCACAGGCAAAGGTCAGGTTCGCCTGATAAATGTCACCCGCCTTGATATAGTCATTGACGGTATTGATCGCGCTTTCATAAGCGGCGTTGCTGATATTCGGCTTTGGCGCTCCAATCCAACCGCTGCACGGTTCGGGAAACAAGCCAGCCACGGCATTAGGCGCAACCTCCTGATACCTTTCAAAGACGCCAAACCACAGAAGTGGCGGTGCATTTTCGTTGGGCGCACTGGCAAGACGCGAAAGCTTCGGTTCAAGCCCCTGCCCCGCTTCATAGGCGATAAATCCCGCAATATGGTTTTTGTGCGATTTGAGCTTATCGAGTAATCTGGGAACCGCGCTCGGATCGCGCGTCGTAATAATCTCGACCGGATCGGTGTAAAGTCTTGCGGGTGCCGCGCCCTCATCCCGCGCATCGTCAAGCAGGACAAAGGGCTGTGCGGTCGAAATCCGCGTCATTCGCCCCGCTTGCGCGCCTGCGGGTATGTGCCGAGCAAGCGGACGCTCTTGGAATGAAACCGCAATTCCTCAAGTGCGCGGGCAACTGCCGGGTCTTCGGGATGGCCAACGATATCGGCAAAGAAGGTGGTCGCGGCAAAGCTTGCGCCGCGCTGATAGCTTTCAAGTTTGGTCATATTAATGCCATTGGTCGCAAAACCACCCATCGCCTTATACAGCGCAGCCGGAATATTCTTCACTTCAAAGATGAACGTCGTCATTACCGCGCCGACATTGGGCGCGGGTGCCCCTGAACGTGCGAGAATCACGAAGCGTGTCATATTGTCATCCGAATCTTCAAGCGATTCGGCCAATATATCAAGCCCGTAAATCGCGGCCGCCCCCGGTGGGGCGATTGCGGCAAGGCCCGGTTCGGCGCGACTTGCGGCTTCAGCAGCGGCTCCGGCGGTATCGGGATAGGCGACGGGTTGAATCCCGCGTGCACGTAGCCAATGGCGGCACTGGCCAAGCGCTTGCGGGTGGCTCATCGCATTGCGGACGTCCTCAAGCGCGCTCCTGCCCATCAACGCATAACGGATCGGGAGGAAAAACTCGCCGGTGATCGTAAGCCCCGATTCGGGGAGCAAAAAGTGAATATCGGCCACACGCCCGTGCAGCGAATTTTCAATCGGGATCATCGCGCAGCCCGCCTGCCCGTTAACCACCGCATCAATCGCATCTTCAAAACTAAAGCAGGGCAGTGGCAATCCATCGCTGATGGCTTGATTGACCGCGATATGCGAATTGGCCCCCGGCGCGCCCTGAAACGCTACGGCGCGCGCTGGATCGGCCTTGGCGGCAAGGCTCATTTCGGCAACAAGGGGGCGTGCAGATGCAGGGTAATTTTCCATGATTGGTGAGGCGCATACCGGTGAAGGAGAAAAGCCGCAACCACGGTCTTGCGAAGCGCGCGCGCGCAGATTAAAGCGCCCCAAGATTCAAACGTAATCAAATCGGGGCCAAGGGATTTCATCAGATGAGCGACAATACGAATACATTTTTCGGCTGGACGCTGTTTGGTGGCATCGTCGCGCTTGGATCAATGATTTTGATCGGCGAATATTTCCACACCGAATCTCCTGAAAAGGGCGGATATGAAGTCGCTGATGCAGCGCCTGAGGGCGGGAGCGGCGGTGCTGAAGCCGCCAAACCAACCAATTTTGCGGCAGGTGACGCCACAAAAGGTTCCGAAACTTTCAAAAAATGCGCATCGTGTCACACCATCACATCTGGCGGCGCGAACGGCATTGGCCCCAATCTATACGCTGTAATGGGCAAGAAACATGGTGCGACTGGCGGATTCGCTTATTCATCCGGGATGCTTGCCAAGGCGGGCAACTGGGATTTTGAAGGCATGGATGCTTGGCTGAAAAATCCCAAAAAATATGTTGAAGGCACCAAGATGAGCTTTGCTGGCCTGTCAAAACCTGAAGACCGCGCCAATGTGATCGCTTACATCAATGCGCAGGGTTCAAATCTGCCAATTCCAGCCGCACCAGCCGAGGCGGCACCAGCTGCTGCTAGTGCCGCACCCGCAGCAGATGCAGCCAAGCCCGCCGCTGAACCAGCCCCCCCACCTGCGAAGGGCTGATCTGCGTAAGCATTAGCGCGTTTCGTAGAATTTCTGGACGATCGCCCAAGCTTCTTCGGCGGTTTCGACTAGGTGGATCAGATCAAGGTCACGCGCCGAGATCACGCCCTCTTCGACGAGCGCTTCAAAATTGACGACGCGTCCCCAGAATGATTTGCCGAACAGGATTACCGGAATCGCTTTGATTTTGCCCGTTTGAATGAGCGTCAATAGCTCAAACATCTCGTCAAACGTACCAAACCCGCCTGGGAACACCGCCACCGCACGAGCGCGGAGCAGGAAATGCATCTTGCGCAACGCAAAATAGTGGAACTGGAAGCTCAGCCCCGGCGTTACATATTGATTGGGAGCCTGCTCGTGCGGTAACACGATATTGAGCCCGATTGATTCAGCGCCAACATCGCTTGCGCCGCGATTGGCAGCTTCCATAATCGATGGGCCGCCCCCCGAGCAGATGACGAATTGGCGCGTGCCATCGGCGTCAGGCGGCACTTGGCTAACGGTCTGCGCCAGCGCACGCGCTTCATCATAATAATGCGATTTGGCTTCAAGGCTTTTGGCGACATTGGGGTTTTCATGGCCCGACATCACGCCGGGTGCCGGGATCCGCGCCGAGCCGTACATCACAAAGGTTGAGCCAATTTTAGCTTCATCAAGCAAAAGCTCGGGCTTGAGCAATTCAAGCTGAAAGCGCACCGGGCGCAAATCTTCGCGCAACAGGAATTTCTCATCCTGAAACGCAAGCTTATAGGCCGGATGTTCGGTTTGCGGCGTGGAGATGGCCTTTTTGGCTTGGGCAGCATCTTCGGCGGCAGGCGCAAATACGCGCTTTGGCATGTTCTGATTTTTCATTGGATATGCGTTAGCGACAAAAAGGCTTGCCGCCCAGATCGAAATGCAAATGATCGAAATGCGCCGCATTATAGTCAGGGCTAAGCACCGTCTGGAAGCGTTTGCAGGCCGCCCCGCGAATCTGCCGAAGGAAGAGGCGTTCGTCATCGATGCCGTTCCAGCCTTGCCGAATCGATACCCGCCGCCCATCTGCAAGCACGAACGCACCGATATCGACCGCATTACCAGTCGCATGTTCTGATCGGCCCGCGCCGCGCCCGCCAATCATGTTGCGGCATGAATAACCGCCCATGCTCTCAATTTTGACAACACGGCTGCCAAAAGCGTCGCGCGCAGCGGGCTGAAGTGTCTCGCGCGTCCACAGTGCAAGCGCGCGCGCCAAAGGGCAGCGGATCGCCGTCACATTGGTGATCGGCACGCCAACACCGAGCAGTTGCACTGTGCCGATATTGCTGCACCCCCCGCCAAGCGACCGATCCGGAATGGCCGTATAACGCGTGCCAAGCCGATCAAGTTCGCCGACACATTGTTTGATATTTTCATTGACCACAGCGGGCGGCTTGCGCGGCGCAGTATCGGCAGAACGCCCCTTTGGCGGGCCAACGCAGGCCGCCACCAACATCAGCAAGCCAAGGTTTAAGAAGCGTCCGAACATGGGATAAATTTGCACTGGTTATGGTTAACAAAAAGCTAATGTCACGCTCTATTGATCATAAGACTGAATCGGACTATCGCACCTCCATGTTGCGAACGATTCTTAATAGCCGCATGTTTCTCTGGGCACTTCTTTCGCTTCCAGCCCTTGCAATGCTGATCGGCTATGGGCGCGGGCAGGTCAGTGCGCTAGAATTGCTCCATCCAACGGGTGAGTTTTCGGCGCGGCTGATGATAGTGGCGATGATGCTCAGCCCGCTTGTCGCCCTACTCGGGCCAAAACCTTGGCTGAACTGGTTCGTCAAGCGCAGACGCTATTTCGGGGTCGCGGCATTTGGCTATGCGCTGCTCCATCTGGCTTTTTATGTGATTGATATGGAGAGCGTGGCCAACATGCTCGCCGAGATCGGTGCGCTTGGCATTTGGACGGGCTGGTTCGCGATGCTGCTCTTCGTCCCGCTTGCGCTGACGAGCAATAATGCCGCGATGCG
>JBBTEI010000070.1:0-9273 GCA_038042405.1 Pseudomonadota bacterium | reverse complement strand
CATTTGACTCGGCAAAACAGGTGTTTGATGATCTGAAAACCTTCGACTTTGAAGAGGAAAAACCCGAAGAACCTGAAGAGCCACCGCCACCGCCGGAAAAGCTTGATATTCCGCCGCCGCCAAAAGTAACCGCGCCACCGCCGGTTAACATTACGCCGGTGATATCGACCAATACGCAAGCGGTTGCGATTACGCCTTCAGCGCCGCCAGCCCCGCCGCCGCCGCCGCCAGCCCCGCCGCCGCCGCCCGCTGCACCAAAAGTGGCGCAGAAAGCGACGCAAAAAGGAGGCTCAATCACGAATGATGATTATCCACCGTCGGCTGTTCGCAATGAGGAATCGGGTGTTAGTCTTGCCAGTTTTACGGTCGGTACTGATGGTAAAGTCACGAGTTGCAATGCGTCCGGCGCGAGCCCAACGCTTGATGCAGAAGCCTGCAAGCTCATCATTCGCAGATTCCGGTACAAGCCTGCGCTTGATAGCAACGGGAACCCGATTGAGGAAAACAAAACCCAACGAATCCGATGGGATCTACCCAAATAATATTCGTTCCGATTCAATTAAACACAAAAATCAAATTTTAAGAGGAAGTAGCAACCATGTTTGATCTTACCATTTTGCAGGCAGCCGCCACCGAAGCCAGCACCGAAGCCGCTCAAAAACAGTTCGGTTTGTACGGAGCACTTTTCCCGGAGGGGGAACCTAATTGGATTGGTCTGACAGTTTTCGGGATCCTTGTGATCATGTCTGTTGTTTCGTTTTACATCATATTCACCAAGTTGTTTGAACAACGAAAGATTTTCATTCAGCATAAGAATGATATCGGCAAATTCTGGTCGTCACCCAATGTGCGTGAAGGTGCCAACAAGTTTGAGAAAAATTCGGCATACCGTCAGCTTGTTGATGATGGGCTCAAGGCTGAAGAACAGCATGGCAAACTGACCGATCCGATGGATCAGCATGAATGGATGCATAGTTCGCTCGGCCGCAGCCAGGGCGCAATCAATTCAAAGCTTGGCACTGGCCTTGCATTCCTTGCAACCGTTGGCTCGACATCGCCATTCGTTGGTCTGCTCGGTACCGTGATCGGGATTTACCGCGCACTTATCCAGATCGGCGCGACGGGTTCGGCTGATATTGCGTCAGTTGCTGGCCCGGTTGGTGAGGCACTGATCATGACCGCGCTTGGTCTCGTCGTCGCGGTGCCTGCGGTTATGGGTTACAACTGGCTGCAACGTCGCAACAAGATGATCGCTGAACAACTCAGCACCTTCTCGAACGATCTTCATGGCTTCATGATGTCGGGTGGTGCGGTTCGTCCGCCATTGCGTTCGGCAGCGGCTCCGGCAAAAGCAACGGCTGCACCAGCCAAGGCATAATGCTCAGGTAAACCGGGCTTCTTTGCAGGAGCCCGGTTCGTCTGGGAGCGTGGTGCGATCAACCGCACATGCGTTCAATCAATGACATAGAATAGTTCAGATAGGATTGATGAAATGGCAATGAGCAGTGGCGGCGGAGGCGGTGATCAGTTCGATACGCCGATGTCAGACATTAACACGACTCCGTTGGTCGACGTGATGTTGGTGTTGCTGATCATCTTTCTGATCACGATTCCGGTTGTGGTTAAAAAGATTCCGATGGCATTGCCGACACTTCGGTATCAGCCAACGATCACAAAGGCAGAAAATGTGATTTTGTCGGTACGCGGCGAATCCGATGGGAGCTGTGGGGTTTATTGGGGGCAGGCTAAGGTGAACTCGCAAAAGCTGCTTGATCTTGCCGCGACCAAGTTCAAGAATGAGGCAGATCGTCTTGGCCCTAACGTGACCGATCCAAATCTATTCCCCGAAGTGCATATTCGCGGTGACCAGAATACCCCCTACCGTTGCATCGGCGGGACGGTTTCGATCATGCAAAGTGCTGGCTTCATCCGCGTTGGCTTTATTTCGGAACCAAAACCGCTTGGCGCTTAAGGTTTTCGTGACGTTTTGATTTTGGAGAATTTGTTATGGCAATGAGTAGTGGCGGCGCCGAAGGCGATCCGATGATGGATATCAACACCACGCCGTTGATCGACGTGATGCTGGTGCTTTTGATCATGTTCATCATCACCCTTCCACCGCCAACCCACGCGGTGAAGATCGATTTGCCGCAGGATTGCGCCCCGAATTGTCCGCCGCCGCCAGATGTGCTGCCGACCAAGAATGCGCTTTATATTGCACCCAATGATGCGATCCTTTGGAACAATCAGCCAATCGCACTCTCGCAGTTGCGCGGATTGCTTGATGCGACGCAGACAATGGATCCGATTCCCGAGCTTCATCTGCAACCGGATGCAAATGCCCGTTATGACGTGGTGGATAAGGTGCTTGCCGAAACCAAGCGCGCCAAGGTCTCAAAACTCGGCTTTATCGGTAACGAAGCGTACCGCGCCTTCTGATCTGAATTTTTCAGGCGTGTTATAACAATGGCCCGGAAACGCATTTGCGTTTCCGGGCCATTGTTGTTTGCAATGTTAAGTTTGGCAACCCGGCACGCTTTAACGGTCGGGCCATGCAGCTGTTAAAGCTGCTGTAAAATATCCTGCGCGAATAGCGCCAGCGTATCATCGCGCGCACCCATGATAATGATCCGGTCGCCCGATTTTGCCAGCGCAACGAGCTCGTCGGCACAGTCGCTGCGCTGCGCAATATAGTGTCCACTGCGTCCACCCGCGATGATCGCGCTGATCAGCGCTTCGCTGCCCTTTGAACGATCAACCGTCCCGCCGAAATAGACTGGATCGGACATGATCAGCACATCATCGGCGGCCATGTGCCGCACAAACGTCTCAGCCAGCTCATCGCCCATTTGTCGCAGTGGGCCATAGCCATGCGGTTGAAACATGATCAGCAACCGCCCCGGAAACGCATGAAGCGTTTGTAGCGTTGCCGAAATCTTGTCGGGGTTGTGGCCGAAATCATCGATGACGGTGATGCCGTTCGTGCTGCCAATAACTTCCAGCCGACGCCGCAGGCCGGTAAAGCCACTGATCGTGCGCGCCGCATCTTCGAGGCTGATCCCTGCCACGCGCGCCGCCGCGAGTGCGGCCAATGCGTTTGAGGCATTGTGCCGTCCGGGCACTTGCAGGCTAACCGGTGCACCGTTCACGAAGAAATCGATCCCGTCGGCGCGTTCAACGATATTGCTTGCAAACAAATCTGCCGCTCTGGCCCCAAGCGAATAGGTCATCGCGCGGGCTGCCGGATGGTTCGCGGCAAGGCGTGCGACCTCATCATTATCAAGGTTGAGCACCGCCGTGCGTGCCTTACCGATATAACCACCAAATAGCAGGCGAAGCTCAGCCATGCTCTTATGATCATGCGCGACATTGTTGAGGACAGCGATATCGGGTGTGTAGAGCGCAATCGATCCGTCGCTTTCATCAACCTCACTAATGAAGGCATCGCCTGCACCGACAAGCGCGCTGGCAAAGGGCGTGTCATCGGTGATGAAATTCTTCATCAGCGCGCCGTTCATTACCGTTGGATCGCGGCCAAGCGCATGGAAAATCCAGCCAATCATCCCCGTAACAGTCGATTTGCCGCTCGTGCCGCCAACCGCGATCCGCAAAGGAGCCGCATTAAACTGTTCGGCGAGTAATTCAGCGCGCACCATCCGCCGCGCGCCAACCCGCTCAGCCGCGATAATATCGGGTACGCTGCTTTCGACGGCTGTTGAGGCAACAATGATCTGATCTGCGCTGGTTACGCCGCTGCCATCCTGCGCGAACAGCCGCATTCCGCGCGCTTTGAGCCATTCAAACTTGGGCGCTGTCCGCCCCTGATCAAGCGAGCGATCCGAGCCGGCGACATCATGTCCTTGCGATTTGAGGATGAGCGCAAGCGGCATCATGCCAGAGCCGCCAATGCCGCAGAAGAAATAGGATTTAGCTGTCATAATCAGCGGGCTTTGCCGCCTCACTCGGCCAGCGGCAAGCGCAAACGTGCGAGGAGCCCGCCAAGATCTTCGCTTTCTTCCAGGCTGATCGTGCCGCCGTAAATTTCGACAACATCGCGCACAATCGCGAGGCCAAGTCCCGTGCCGGGCTTGCTTGTATCAAGCCGGACACCGCGCGTGAAGATTTGTTCGCGCGCGTTGGCAGCGATCCCCTTTCCATCATCCTCAACCTGAAATTCGGCGAATTTACCAACGCGCCCGACGGTTACGAACACGCGACCACCGCCATATTTGGCCGCATTCTCGATGAGATTGCCGAGTAACTCGTCAAGATCCTGCCGCTCGGCTTTCACCGCAAGCGTCTTTTCGCCCGCCATGTCGAGCGTGACATGGCCGTAAAGCCGCCCGACTGCGCGCTCCACTGCCTGGAGGCAGGGCCAAACCTCGGTACGGCTTTGGGTGTTGCCACGGCTGCCAACCGCGCGGGCCCGGGCAAGATGGTGATCAACCTGGCGGCGCATTGTCGTCGCTTCACGAATAACGGTATCGGGTAAATCTTCGGCGTTAGCGGTGGCAGCATTCATTACCACCGTCAGTGGGGTTTTGAGGGCATGGGCAAGATTGCCTGCGTGACGCCGTGCTTCCTCGGCTTGTCGTTCATTATGTTCGAGCAGACCATTCAGCTCCTCGGCGAGCGGCGCAACCTCGTTGGGCAGCACCGCATGTTGCAGCCGCTTTGATTTGCCACTGCGCATATCGCCGATCGATTTTTGCAGCGCTTTGAGCGGCCATAGCCCGTAGAAAGTTTGCAGTGCGGCGAGCACAATCAGGCCGATCGCAAGCAAAACAAAGCTACGGATCAGCGTCGTGCGCAGTGTACTGATCTGTTCATCGAGCAGTGACCGGCTTTGCGCGACCTGAAACCGCCATACCATATTCGAGGTTGGAAGGATGATATCGCGCTCTGCAACGCGCAAAATATCATCGCCAAATTCCTTGCTGTCGAACACATGCAAATCGGAAAATTTATCCTTTGGATTATATTTGAGCGCGCGATCCCACAGTGAGCGCGAACGGAAAGGATCAAAGTCTTCGCCCGCAATCTGCCAGTAAAAGCCTGAATAAGGCTCAAGAAAGCGCTGATCACCAAGGGGTTTGTTCAGCAGAACTTCGCCATCCGGGCCAATTTCGGCAGATGCAATCATCGAGGTCAGCACATATTCTTGGCCATCATCAAAATTCTGTGTGATCGCGTTGGTCAGCACACGATCAAGCGCAATACCGCCGCCAAGTAACAGCACGAAAATCCACAGCGCCGCGACGCTGATCATCCGGCGGCGCAGTGATCCGCCGCCAAGCAGCGCGCGCCAGCCGCGCGGTGCCTTCGTCACGCGGTCAAGCGGCGGGTTCGTCGAGGCTGTAACCGAGGCCACGTATCGTCGATATTACATCTGCGCCCAATTTTTTGCGGATTCGCGTAACAAACACCTCAATCGTATTGGAATCGCGGTCAAAATCCTGATCGTAGATATGCTCGATCAGCTCAGTACGCGAAACGACCTTGCCTTTATGGTGGAGCAGATAGGACAGCAGCTTATATTCCTGCGCTGTCATTTTCACAGGCTCACCCGCAAGCGTAACCCGGCCCGAACGCGTATCAAGCCGCACGTCGCCTGCGATTAATTCGGATGAAGCATTGCCCGATGAGCGGCGGATGAGCGCGCGAAGACGGGCAATCAATTCCTGTGTCTGAAACGGCTTGGCAAGATAATCATCGGCCCCGGCATCAAGCCCGGCCACTTTATCCGACCAGCCCGAACGCGCGGTGAGGACAAGGACGGGCATAATCTTGCCTTCCTTGCGCCAGCGGTCAAGCACCGTCAGCCCGTCAACTTCGGGCAGGCCGAGATCAAGGATTACCGCATCATAATTTTCGGTCGAGCCCATATAATGCCCGTCTTCGCCGTCAGTTGCGAGATCGACAGCATAACCAGCACCTTCAAGGGTGTTCTTGAGCTGATTTCCCAGTGTCGGTTCGTCCTCGACGATCAAAATGCGCAATGTGTGTCTCCCTGATCCATATTGGTGGGTAATCGCGCCTTCTTAATATTATTCGCCAGCTTTTCCAATGATAGTTCCGCTGCGTCCATCGACATCGACCCAGATGACCGATTTGCCGCGCATGAACTTGAGGCGATAGCGCGAAATCTGGCCATCATATTCTGTTCCGATATATTCTGCTCCGCGTGCTTTCATACCCGGCACAATCCGGTCTTCAATGGCCCGAAGCGGTAGCACGGCACCCTCCTTGGTGTCCCGGCGAACCCGGTCTTGCTCACGGTAAGGCTCTTTTTGAGCCGCCACAGCGCTTGTCGGCGTGCAAGCAATCAAAATTAGCATAAAGGATTTGAACATCGTCATAGTTTATTGGCATAGGCAGCAACCATTGAATAGGCCATGAATGGTCGCATCATAAATTGGTAAGGGTTTCGCCCCCTTCCGCCACCCCTTTTCGGAAAGCCTGATATGACTGCCCCTATACTTGCCTATGAAGGCGTTGCCCTTGTTCAAGGTTCGGGCTGGCTGTTCCGCGATCTCGATCTTTACCTGCAACCGCGTGACCGGCTTGCGCTGATTGGCCGCAATGGCGCTGGCAAAACAACCTTGCTCCGCTTGCTCGCTGACCGGATCGAGGCGGACAAAGGGCGGCGGACGATTGTG
The DNA here is from genome assembly GCA_038042405.1 of Pseudomonadota bacterium. Classification (GTDB taxonomy): domain Bacteria; phylum Pseudomonadota; class Alphaproteobacteria; order Sphingomonadales; family Sphingomonadaceae; genus Aquisediminimonas. The sequence continues at coordinate 2,614 of JBBTEI010000070.1, read as the reverse complement.
CCGGGAACGCGCGTGGTGATGCTTGAGCAGGAGCCTGATCTCACGGGCTATGCATCCCTGCGCGATTTTGCGCTGGGCGGTGACGATGCGCCCGCGCGCCACGATGTCGAGGCAATCGCCGATCAAATCGGGATTGATCTTGATCGCGCCTGTACCACTGCCAGCGGTGGTGAGCGCCGCCGCGCCGCGATTGCCCGCGCGCTGGCGCAAGAGCCCGATGTGCTGCTGCTTGATGAGCCGACCAACCATCTTGATATTGGGGCAATTGACTGGCTTGAAGATTGGCTCGGGCGCTATAAGGGCGCGTTCATCGCGATTTCGCATGACCGGACATTTCTGACCCGGCTAACGCGGGCAACTTTGTGGCTTGATCGCGGTCAAATCCGCCGGGCCGATATCGGTTTTGGCGGGTTCGAGGCGTGGATGGAGAAAGTCTATGCCGATGAGGCGCGCAATGCCGAGCGGCTTGATGCCAAGCTTAAGCTTGAGGAGCATTGGCTTCAACGCGGTGTCACTGCGCGGCGCAAGCGCAACCAGGGCCGCCTTGAAAAGCTTTACCAGATGCGCGCGCAGCGGGCGGCGATGCTTGGGCCACAGGGCGGCGCAAAGCTCGGGCTGGCCAATGATGATATCCGCACCAAATCGGTAATCACCGCCGATCAAATCAGCAAATCTTACGACGGGCGGACGATCATCAAGGATTTCTCCCTCAAAATTACACGCGGAGACCGGATCGGGATTGTTGGCGCGAACGGCGCTGGCAAGACGACGCTGCTCAAGCTCTTAACGGGCGAAATCGCACCTGAGGCTGGCAAGGTAACGCTCGCCAAGACGCTCGACGGGGTGATTATTGATCAGCAGCGCAGCCTGATGGCACCTGAAAAGACCGTCCGTGATGTTCTTTGCGAAGGCGGCGAATGGATCGAGGTGCGCGGTGTCAAAAAGCATATTCAAGGCTATTTGAAGGAGTTTCTCTTTGAACCGGGTATGACCGAAACGCTCGTTGGTTCACTTTCGGGTGGTGAACGGTCACGGCTGCTGCTCGCACGCGAATTTGCCCGCGCGTCAAACTTGCTGGTGCTTGATGAACCGACCAATGATCTTGATCTTGAAACGCTTGATCTGCTTCAAGAGGTGATCGCCGATTATGAAGGCACCGTCCTCATCGTCAGCCATGATCGCGATTTTCTTGATCGCACCGTAACGATCACGCTTGGCCTTGATGGTTCGGGTAAGGTTGATGTGATCGCGGGCGGCTATGCCGATTGGATTGCCAAGCGGCATGCCGCCAAAACCGCGCCAAAAAAGACTGTAGCGAAGGTCACTTCCGCGACCCCCGTCAAATCCGCGACCAAGCTCAGCTTTAAGGATCAGCGCGATTATGATCTGCTGCCCGCGCGGATTGAGGCGCTTGAAGCCGCGATTGCCCGCGATGAAGCGGCGCTCTCTAACGGCGACCTTTACACCCGTGACCCCGCAAAATTCGCCGCGTTGATGCAGGCGATCGAAATCGCGCGCAGCGAAAAGGACGCTGCCGAAGAGCGCTGGCTAGCGCTCGCAGAAATCGTCGAAGCACTTGGTGGCTAGAGCCTGATTGGTTGAGGCAAAAGCAGTTTTAGACCATGATCGCTTCAGATTGACTCAATCCCAAACAATCATGGCCTAGAGCAACATGCTAATCGTTCGAGCGCCCGGCGGTCAGATTATAGGCCAGTGCACCAACAACGCCGCCAATGATCGGGGCGATCCAGAACAGCCAGAGCTGCTGTAGCGCAATGCCGCCTTCAAGCAGCGCAGGGCCGGTAGAACGTGCCGGGTTGACTGACGTGTTGGTAACCGGAATGCTGATCAGATGGATCAGCGTGAGCGCCAACCCGATTGCGATTGGCGCAAATCCAGCCGGTGCTCGGCCATCGGTCGCGCCCATGATGATGAACAGGAATGCAGCCGTCATCAGCACTTCGACAATGAACGCGGCCTGCAACGAATATTCGCCCGGTGAATGAGCGGCAAACCCGTTCGAGGCAAGACTGCCGGCATAGTTAGCCTTGCCGCTTGCAATCAGATAGAGTGCGGCTGTTGCGAGCGTCGCACCAACGAGCTGCGCAACGATATAAGGCAAAACCTTGGCCGCTGGGAACCGCCCACCCGCCATCAAGCCAATTGTCACCGCCGGGTTAAAATGGCCGCCCGAAATATGGCCGACGGCATAAGCCATTGTCAGCACTGTCAACCCGAAGGCAAGGCTTACGCCGGCATAGGCAATGCCTACGGTCGGCACCCCCGCTGCGAGCACAGCGGCACCACAGCCACCCAAAACCAACCAGAATGTGCCGAATAGCTCGGCGAGCAATGCATTTGCGTTTTTCATCCCACTCTCCTCTTTACAGGCTGCCCTTGCTGGCGCAGCGGATGAAGTCTGTCGCAGAAGTTCAATGATGTAAAGTCGGCGGGATTGTGTCGCCCGCCATGGCCGCCTACCGCCGATCACTGACCACGGAATAGGAGACCGGCATGACAACCGCCCCCCGCCCCTTCACGATCAATATTGCCCAGTCGCAGCTCGATGATCTGCGCGCGCTAATTCTCGAAGCCCAGGAGAAGTATGCTATCG
>JBBTEI010000069.1:0-23768 GCA_038042405.1 Pseudomonadota bacterium | reverse complement strand
GTCAGCGGTTCGAACCCGCTAGGCTCCACCATATCCCGCAAATCCGGGCAATCACTTGCCCCCACCTTGAACCGGAGCCCGTTCGCGGGCAGGGTGGTGCAAAGGGGTAAAGTGTGAACGACGCGGCGGTTTCCCAAGAGGTTCTGGATAGCTTCATTGCCAAATGGCTTGGAACCAAGGGCGGTTCCGAGCGCGCCAATGCACAGCATTTCCTGCTTGAGTTTATGGAAGCGCTTGATCTTCCGCGTAACCTTACCCCGGCTGAAAAGGGCGCGCTCGGCGATTATCAGTTTGAAGGCCCGGTTGAGCGTGGTTCGGCTGCTGGCAACAAAGGCTTCATCGATCTCTACCGCAAGGGCCGCTTCGTGCTTGAGGCCAAGCAGTCGCTGATCCCCAAAGACAAGCGCGACAGGCCCGAACTGTTTGACGTGGTTGAGGTTACGTCTGCCGCCCCGTCGGGGCCGAAATATGATGCGTTGATGCGCGGCGCGCTTAATCAGGCGCGCAACTATGCGGTGAACCTGCCCTCTGATCATCCTTGGCCGCCCTTCCTGATCGTGTGCGATGTGGGCAGGGCGTTCGAGATATATTTCGATTGGTCGGGCAATGGGCGCGGCTACAGCTTCTTTCCCGATAAGCAGGGCTACCGCATTGAATTGCAACGCCTTGCCGAACCTGATGTGCAGACAATGTTCCGCGCAATCTGGAGCGACCCGGCGAGCATCGATCCGCGCGCCCGCGCCGCAGAGGTAACACGCGATGTCGCCAAGCGGCTTGCCGAAGTCTCCAAATGGCTTGAAGCGTCACAAAAGCAAAAGACGGCGGGCGCAACATCGGCTGAGCGTTCGCTGGCGATTGAGGAAAGCGCGCTGTTCCTGATGCGGTTGCTCTTCTGCATGTTTGCAGAGGATGTCGGCCTGCTCCCCAAGGATAGCTTCAGGGGCTTTATCGAGGACGCCTTGGATGATGACCGCCATTTCCAGAACGGCCTTGCCGATTTGTGGGCGAGCATGGGCGAACCGCACCGCGAAAGCCGCTGGTCGTGGGCGGTCAAGGATGAAGTGCGCTATTTCAATGGCGGCTTGTTTGCCAGCACCAAAACCTATGTTCTGGGCAGGGCGGATCGCGGCGAATTGCTCGTTGCGGCAAAGGCCGATTGGCGGCGGGTAGAGCCTGCCATATTCGGCACCTTGCTTGAACAGGCGCTAACGCCCGCCGAACGGGCAAAGCTTGGTGCCCATTATACCCCGCGCCCCTATGTCGAACGGCTGGTTCAGGCGACCATAATCGACGTGCTAGAGGCAGAGTGGGCAGCGGTTCAGGATGGCGTTGCCGCCGCCATAGCCGCCAAAAAGAACAGCCACGCGCTAAGCCTCACCACCGCATTCCACGCGCGGTTAAAGGCGCTGCGGATATTGGATCCCGCCTGCGGCACGGGGAACTTCCTCTATGTCGCAATGGAATTGCTGCTGCGGCTTGAAAGCGAAGTGATCGAACTTGGCGTCAGCCTTGGTGGCAAAGCCGAACCAGAGATAGGCCCGCACCAATTCCTTGGGTTAGAGCTAAACCCCCGTGCCGCCGTCATTGCCGAACTTGTGCTATGGATTGGCTGGCTGCGGTGGCGCACTGCCAATGATCCGGCGGCTATCCCTACCCCTGTTCTCAAACGTACCGACTCAATCAACTTTGGCGGCCATGCGGGCTATGATGCGGTGCTGCGCCGTAAACCAAGCGGCGAAGCGGACACAGTAAATCCGGCAATGCCCGATTGGCCAGAGGCTGATTTTATCATCGGCAACCCGCCCTTTATCGGCGGCAAGGATTTGCGCGATAAGCTTGGCGGCGACTATGCCGAAGCGCTGTGGAAAGCCAACCCACGGGTGCCAAAATCGGCGGATTTTGTGATGCAGTGGTGGGATCGGGCGGCCTATGCCCTCACCCGCCCGGATAACGCGCTGCGCCGCTTTGGCTTCGTCACCACCAATTCAATCACACAGGAATTTTCACGCCGGGTGATTGCCAATTATCTGGGTGAGGGCGGCCTATCGCTGATCCTTGCCTGCCCCGATCATCCCTGGACAAAGGCCACCAAGGATGCCGCCGCCGTGCGCATTGCGATGACCGTGGCCGAGGCGGGCAACCGCGCGGGGCACTATATCGAAGTCACGCATGAGGCCGGGCTAGACGGCGATAATCCGCTGATCGAGACGGCGATAACGGAAGCGGTCATCCACGCCGATTTGAGCATTGGCGCGAATGTCACCGAAGCCGAACCATTGCTCGCTAACGAAGGCTTATCCTCTCCGGGGGTTAAGCTGCACGGCGCGGGTTTTATCGTTACACCATCGCAAGCCGAACATCTTGGCCTTGGCAAGCGCGAAGGGCTTGATCGGCATATCCGCCCGTACCGCCATGGCCGCGATTTGCTGCAAACCAGCCGTGGCGTGATGGTGATTGATTTGTACGGGCTTGATGAAAAGGAAGTACGCACCCGCTTCCCCGAAGTGTATCAACATATTTTGGCCAAGGTGAAACCCGAACGCGATAGCAACCGACGTGACAGCTACAAACGCAATTGGTGGATTTTCGGCGAACCGCGTAAGGATATGCGCCCAGCACTATCTGGCTTGTCCCGCTACATCGCCACCGTTGAAACCGCCAAGCACCGGATATTCCAGTTTCTTGATACCAGCATTTTGCCCGACAACAAGCTACTGTTGATTTGCAGCGAAGATGCTTTTGACCTTGGCGTTTTGCTGTCAAAAATTCATTTGCAATGGACGTTCGCTAATTGCGGCTTGATTGGCATGGCAAACTTTGATGCAGGCCACGTCTATGTGAAATCAAAATGCTTCGATCCCTTCCCCTTCCCCGATGCCAGCCCTGAACAGCGCGCCACCATCGCCGCGCTTGCAGAGGAATTGGACGAAACCCGCAAGGCGGCGCTCGCCGAAACCCCCGGCCTGACGATGACCGAGATTTACAATCTGCGTGATCTGAAACGCAGCGGCGCAGCGCTTGACTTTGCCACTGACGATAGGGCAACCCGCGCCCGCGCCGCGATTGTCGCGAAGCTGCATGATGATCTCGATGCCGCCGTTGCCGCCGCTTACGGCTGGCCTGCCAGTCTTGCCCCGTCCGAAATCATTACGCGCCTTGTCGCGCTCAATGCGCAGCGCGCGGCGGAGGAAAAGGCGGGCACGGTGCGCTGGCTGCGCCCCGATTATCAAATCCCGCGCTTCGCCAAAGATTAACCGCGCGCAATTGGCGGGGAAATATCGTTCAGCTTTTGGCGTCTGCCAGAATGAAATCGGCACAGCGTTCGCCGATCATCATGCTCGGCGCATTGGTATTCCCGCTGATCAATTGCGGCATGATCGAGGCATCGGCAACATAAAGCCCGTCAATCCCGCGCACACGCAGCCGGGTATCGCAAACCGCATTATCGTCCGCCCCCATCCGTGCTGTGCCGATGGGGTGATAAACCGTATCGGCGCGGTCACGGATCATCGCCTCAAGTGCCGCGTCATCATCAAGCGGCGTATCATGACGGTCAACGCCCCCGAATGCGGCCAGCGGGCCGCTCTTCAAAATCCGGTGCATCGCGCGAACACCCGCTTTGAGCACCGCCATATCGCGGTCATCGGTAAGGAAGGCCGGATCGATCAGCGGGGCGCTGCGCGGATCGGCATCTGCCAGACGGACAGTCCCCTCGCTATGGGGGCGAAGCACGCAGGCATGGCATGAAAAACCGATGCCCGCCACATTGGTGCGGCCATGATCTTCGAGCATTGCCGGCACAAAATGAAGCTGAATATCGGGAATTTCGACATCAGCGCGCGATTTGATGAATCCGCCGGCCTCGGCATAGGGCGTGGTCAGCGTGCCCGTGCGGAACCGCAGCCATTCGACCAGCGCCTTGGCCGTTCGCGCAACCGCACCCGGCGTGCTGCCCATCAATTGGTTGCCGCCGGTTTTGAAACTCGACACATAATCGATATGATCCTGCAAATGGCTGCCAACCGCAGGGCGATCAACGCGCACAGGAATCCCGAGCGTGCGCAGATGATCCGCAGAGCCAATCCCCGAAAGCATCAGCGTTTGCGGCGTCCCGAATACCCCGCCCGCAAGGATGACGGCGCGGCGCGCGCGCACGTGTCTGGCCTCTTTGCCTTGCGCATATTTCACCCCGACCGCGCGGTCATTTTCAATAATGAGTGTTTGGACAAGCGCGCCAGTACGCACATCAAGCCGCCCCGCCGCGCGCTGCGGCAGCACATAGGCGCGCGCCGACGTCCAGCGCTCGCCATTTTTCTGCGTTGTCTGATAAAGGCCAACACCTTCAAACTGCGCGCCATTAAAATCGGAATTGCGCGGAATTTGGAGTTCAGCCGCGCTTTCGATGAACGCCATGCTCCCCGGATTTGGCCATTTCTGGTCGCTCACCGAAAGCGGCCCGCTATCGCCGTGATACGCGTCGCCGCCGCGCGCATTATTTTCGGAGCGTTTGAAATAGGGCAGCACATCCTGATAGCCCCAGCCTTCGCAGCCAAGTGCGGCCCAATTATCATAATCCCACGCACAGCCGCGAATATAGATCATCGCATTGATCGCCGATGATCCACCAAGCCCCTTACCACGCGGCTGAAACCCGGTGCGGCCATTGAGGCCACGCTGCGGCACCGTATCAAAGCGCCAGTTGGTTGATTTTGGCAGGAACGGCATCAAGCCCGGCGCGCGAACGCGGAGCTGATCATTCTGGCCACCGGCCTCCAGCAGACAGACGCTATATTTGCCGCCTTCGCTAAGCCGCCCCGCAACCGCGCTGCCGCCCGAACCGCCACCAACGACAATAAAATCAAACTCATCCATCGCGGTTCTGCTCCCAACGTGCTTTGATCATATCCGATGTATCGCGCGATCCATCATGGCTCCATCCTGGCGGGCCGAAAAGATAGCCGAGTTTTGATTTGAACGGTGCCGTCGCAAAATCGCGCAACATCCCGACCCATTCATGGAACACGCCCCATAACAGGTTGAAATTGCCAAGCTGTTTGACGATCCCGTAGCGGATGGGTTCATCCCCAACCTCGGGCGTGAAGGTGCCAAACATCTTGTCCCAGATGATAAAGGTGCCCGCATAGTTGCGATCAAGATAGCGCGGATTGACGGCATGGTGGACGCGGTGGTGGCTTGGCGTATTCATCACCGCCTCAAACCAGCGCGGGAACCGGCCGATCGCTTCGGTATGAATCCAGAATTGGTAGATGAGATTAAGCGCGCCGCAGAAGAATATCATCGCGGGATGAAAGCCCATGAACACCAGCGGCAGGCGGAAAATAAATCCCGCCGCAAAAAAGCCCGTCCATGTCTGCCGCAGCGCGGTCGAGAGATTATAATGCTGGCTTGAATGATGATTGACATGGCTCGCCCAGAACCAGCGTATGCGGTGCGCGGCGCGGTGGAAGGCATAATAGGCAAGATCATCAAGGATGAAGCACAGTCCCCATGCCCACCATGTCCAGGGGATCGTAATTGGGCGCAGCGAATAGGCCGAATATGCAATGCCGGCCATGATGCCGCCAAACAGCACCCCCGCCACCGTACTACCAAAACCGAAGAGCAGCGAATTGAGCGTATCTTTGGGTTCATATTTATCGGGCGCGCGCCGCTTTGCCCAAATCATCTCGATAATGATCAGCGCGACGAAGGCGGGAATCGCATATTGTACCGGATCGGGCAGCTTTTCCATGTGTCAGTCCTGACCCACTGGAATGTGGCGCAGCCCGCTTGCCCAATATTGCGCTTTATCACCCAGATTAAGCGTCACCGGCGGGCAATCGGGTTCGCGCAGTTCAATCGTAAGCAATTTTTGATCAAGCCGCCCCTCAATCGGCGGGGTGACAAGGCGGGTTACGAATTTATTGCCCTTTTTCATAATCAAGACATGGCGGCCATTGCCGTCGCGCACCAGCGCTGAATATCCCGCCCGGTCAATCGCCGCGTCGACGCCGTCAAAACCATAAATACCCTCATGCGCGAGGCGGATAGCGTGAGCCCCATTCAAAATGCGTGGATCGCCGCCAAGCCCCATCTGGCGCGCCAGCCAGCCGAGCGCGAGTACAGCCGCGAGCGAAACGCCCAACTGTATCGCAAGTGCGATCATTGCTGGCCCTTGAGCATATCAAGCAATGGCCGGATCGGAGAAAGATCATAGCCCGCCTCGGCTGCGGTCGCTGACAGTATTTCGGGGTCAGCCCCGCACTTCGCCCGCGCCAGCGCCCAGAGCAACGTCGAGCGCGTGCCCGAGCGGCAATAGGCAAGGATTTTGCCCTCAGCCCCGGCAAGCGCGTCAGCCATCGCATCGACTTGCGGCTGGCTGAAACCGCCATGACCAACCGGAATGGCAACATAATCGATACCAGCCGCGCGGGCTGCCGTTTCGATTTCTGCCCCCGGCGTCTGATCGGGCGACTCGCCTTCGGGACGATTGTTGATGATCAGCGTGACACCATGTTGCCGCGCTGCCGCTACGGCTTCCAATCTAATCTGCGGTGCGACAAAAAGCGCGGGGGTAAGCGGTATGAAGGTCATATTTGCATCTCTAGCAAAGCGCGATTCGGTTGCAATCCCGCGATTTGAACGGAGCGCGTTTATCAAAAATAGTTTGGCTTAAAAATGCCGTATGTTTTTCGAACGGCCCACAGCGCATTAGCCGTGTTCGGTCGATCCATGCACCGCGTTGATCGAAGAGTTTTGCTTTTTCCGGGCACGGCGTTAGGCGAAGGTCAAACCAGATCTGCCCGGAGCGCCGACCATGACTATCAAACTCGCTACCTTGTTGCTCGCCAGCCTTGCCCCATTGGCCATTGCCACCCCTGCCATTGCCGCGACAGAAACCGCGAACAAGGCCGATGCAGCGGCTGTCCTCAAAAAACTGTTCGCCGATAGCGATGAAGATGCGCTGCGCCGCAATCCGGTCAATGCGCTCTTTCGCGGTGATATGCGCTATGCTGACAAGCTGGGCGATTTTATTTCAGATGCTTATTATGAGGGTGAACGACAAGCTGCGGTGAACGAACTGGCCCGGCTCGCCAATATTGATCGCGGCCAGCTAAGCGATACCGATAAGATCGCGTATGATGTATTCAAATCAAACACCGAACTGGCGCTGCGCGGCTATGCCGACGATGTCCTCCCGCTCACCAAAATGCGCCCTATTGATCACTTTTCCGGCTTTCAGGTTTTCTATCCTGAGCTGGCATCAGGCCAGGGTGCCGCCCCCTTCAATACGCTTGCCGATTATGAAAATAACCTCAAACGCCACCGTGACTATATCGTCTTTATGAACCGCGCGATCGCACGCTTCCGTGAAGGGATGAAGGCAGGCGTCGTCCACCCCAAGCTGATCGTCAATAATATGATCGGCCAATTTGACATCCAGATTGCGCAAGGGGTTGAGGGGTCAACCTTTTATGCGCCCGTCACCAAATTTCCCGAGGGGATTAGTGCGGCAGATCAGGCGCGGCTCAAAAGCGAATATGCGGCGATCATCCACGACGGTATCCAGCCCATGAACGCACAGATGCGCGATTTCCTCAAAAATGAATATCTGCCCGTGGCGCGTGAAGGCGTTGGCCTTGTCCATATGAAGGGTGGCGCGGCCTATTATAACTATCAGATCATTTCTAACACCACGCTGCCGCTCACCGCCAACGATGTCCACACCCTTGGCCTCTCCGAAGTCGCACGGATCAAGCGTGAGATGGACGCGATCCGCATCAAGACCGGCTTCAAAGGCACACTTGCAGAGTTTTTCGTCTATCTGCGTACCGATCCCAAATTCAAGCTGGCAACCAAAGAAGCACTCCGTGATGGATATTATGCTATCGGCAAACACGTTGATGCGCGGATTGGCGGGCAATTTTCCACATTGCCCAAATCAACCCTCGAAATCCGGTCAGTCCCTGAATATAGCGAAAAAACCGCAGCAGGCGGATCATATCAACAGGGCACGCCCGACGGATCACGCCCCGGCATTTTCTATTTCAACAGCTATGATCTGCCATCACGCACCACCCCTGGAATGGAAACGCTTTATCTTCATGAAGCCGCCCCCGGCCATCATTTCCAGATCAGCTTGGCCCAGGAAAATACCGCGCTCCCGGCCTTCATGCGCTTTGGCGGCAACACCGCCTATGTCGAGGGGTGGGCGCTATATGCCGAAACGCTTTACAAAGAACTCGGCATGGAAAGTGATCCTTACCAGCGCTTTGGCGGGCTAGACGATGAAATGCTCCGCGCGATGCGGCTCGTCGTTGATAGCGGCATCCACGCCAAAGGCTGGGCGCGTGACCGCGCGATCAAATATATGCTCGATAATTCAAGCATGGGCGAAACCGACGCCCGCGTCGAGGTTGAGCGCTATATCGCGATTCCGGGGCAAGCGCTGGCCTATAAAATTGGCCAACTCACAATCCTCCGCTTGAAGGCGAAGGCGCAAGCCGCACTCGGCGCAAAATTTGATGCCCGCGCATTCCACGCTGAAGTCCTGATGACTGGTGCCCTGCCGATGACGGTGCTCGAAAAAAAGATCAATGATTGGATCGCAGCCGGCGGGAAATAGCCTTCAGCGCGCGCCTTTACGGGATGAAGCGCCCCGCATTGATCAGGGCGAGGGTGTAACCACTCATGCAATCGCCTCCGCGATCAGTTTCCGGCTATTTTCAACCCCGTAAAGCGCAATGAAACTGCCCATGCGCGGGCCGGCGCTGCTTCCGAGCAGCGTTTCATACAGCGCCTTGAACCAGTCACGCAGAGTTTCAAAACCACCCTCCTTGCCAATGGCATAGACGATGTTCTGGATGTCCTCGGCGGTTGCGCCTTCGGGCAGGCCCGCGAGTTCAGCATCAAGCCGCACAAGCGCCACCACCTCAACAGCTTCAGGCTTCCGCCGCACAAGCGTCGGGGCCACAACATCACGGTTGTAGGCAATCGCATGGCCGATCAGCGCGTCAAGCTCGGGGTATTTGTCAGCACTTGCATCCGTCACATAATTGCCAAGATAGCCCCACACCTGATCCGCCGTCGCGCTGCCCCCAAGCACCCCGCAAAGGTTGAGCAGCAGCCCAAAGTTAACTGGCGGCGTATCCGTCGGCACACCGCCGTTGTGGATGTGGTGGACGGGGTTGCCAAGCCGCTTGTCGAGCGGCTGTTCGTGCCACTGCGCCCTGAACTGGAAATATTCGTCCACCGCGCGCGGGATGATCCCCATGTGAAGCTGCTTTGCGCTTTTGGGTTCACGGTAAGCATAGAAAGACACGCTTTCGGGCGGGCCGTAAGTAAGCCATTCTTCAAGCGCGAGGCCGTTGCCCTTGCTCTTTGAAATCTTCTCGCCCTTTTCGTCGAGGAACATTTCATAGATCAAACCCTCTGGCTTGCGACCGCCCAGAACTTGCGCAATCTTGCCCGACTGCGTGCCTGAATCGGTCAAATCCTTGCCGTACATTTCATAATCAACCCCGAGCGCGACCCAGCGCATTGCCCAATCAACCTTCCACTGGAGCTTGGCCTTGCCGCCAAGGATCGACTGGGTGACGCGTTCGCCCTCATCATCAAACGCGATCAGGCCGGTGCTAGCGTCCACCACTTCTACTGGCACCTGAAGCACGATCCCGCTCTTTTCACTGATCGGCAGCACCGGCGAATAAGTCGCCGCGCGTTCCTTGCGCAGCGTTGGCAGCATGATGTCCATAATCCCCTGATAATGGTGCAGGACGTTCTTGAGCGCCTCATCAAACACACCGCTTTCATATTGGCTTGATGAAGAGATAAACTCATATTCAAAACCGAACCGGTCAAGAAAATTGCGCAGCATCGCATTGTTATGCGCGGCAAAGCTTTCATGCGTGCCAAACGGATCGGGAATCCGGCTGAGTGGCTTGCCAAGATGTTCGGTGAGCATCGCCTGATTGGGAACATTGTCGGGCACCTTGCGCAGCCCGTCCATATCGTCGGAAAATTCGATCAGTCGCGTCGGGATATCAGACATCGCCTGAAACGCATGGCGTACCATAGTCGTCCGCAGCACTTCGTTGAACGTGCCGATATGCGGCAGGCCTGACGGGCCGTAACCTGTTTCAAACACCACCGGCTTGTCGCCAAGCATCCGCTTGAGCAGCTTGCGCGCTTCTTCATAGGGCCAGGCCTTTGATGCGAGTGCGGTGGTGCGAAGATCGGTCACGTTGGTTGCTCTTTCCTTTGCTCTAGGCCACATCAGGCCCGTGATGCCTCCTTTGCCTTATCCCGCGCTCCATGCAAGCCATGCCGGTATCTGGATTGCCGATACGAACGGCGAAACCCGCCGGATCGGGCGCGGTGAGGCAATTGCGCGGGCGGGCGAAACCCCGACAATCATGATGAATGCGCCGCTGATTGGCGAGCGGCTAGGCTATCCCGAGCTTTCGGGGTTTGACCTGTTGGAGCTGTTCGCATTCCTCCATCCGGCACGGTTCATGGTGCCAACGCCCAAAGGGCTTGCAGGCATGTGCGGTTTATCAACACCTGACAGCGACGAAATAGTTCCACTGCTTCTACAACAAGCAGTAAATGCTATGCTTGACCAGCTTCCGGCGCATTGGCCCGAACGCGAAGGCGCATGGGATGCTCTGCAATCGCTCGCGCGGCTGCGCTGGCCTTGGGCACGGGTGCTTGGCGATTATGTTGCGATGCCCGAAAAGGCCGAACGCTGGCTCTTTTCAAAACTGCCCGAATGGGATGAAACTGCGCCGCGCTCCGCGCCGCGCGCGGTCACCATTGGCGAAGGCCAGGTGCTCGAACGATTAGATGATCTCACCGGCCACGGCGCTGAACTGCGTCCCGGTCAGCGCGATTATGCCAGCGCCAATATTGCAGCATTCAATCCCCGGATGCGCAAAGATTCACCCAACCTTGTCCTCGCCGAAGCGGGCACCGGGATTGGCAAAACGCTGGGTTATCTTGCGCCAGCCTCGCTATGGGCAGCGCAGGCGGGTGGTGCTGTCTGGATTTCAACCTTCACCAAAGCGCTCCAACGCCAGCTTGATAGCGAAAGCGCGCGGCTCTTCCCCAATGCTGCCGAGCGCCGCAGCAAGGTTGTCGTGCGCAAGGGGCGCGAGAATTATCTGTGCCTGCTCAACCTGGAGGATGCGCTTCAGGGCGGCTTTGCGGGGCGCGCCGCAGTGCTCGCGCATCTCGTGGCGCGCTGGGCCGCTTATACACGCGACGGCGATATGATTGGTGGCGATTTGCCCGGCTGGCTGCCGACGCTGTTCCGCCGCAACGGCGCAACCGCGCTGACCGACCGGCGCGGCGAATGTGTTTATGCGGGCTGCCCGCATTACCGCAAATGCTTCATCGAACATAGCGCACGCGCGAGTGCTGGTGCTGACCTCGTCATCGCCAACCATGCGCTCGTCATGGTCAACGCCGCGCGCGGGCGAGAGGCAGCGAATAAGCCGACACGGATCATTTTTGATGAAGGTCATCACATAACCGATGCCGCAGACGGCATGTTCGCCGCAGCGCTTACGGGTCAGGAAACCATTGAACTGCGCCGCTGGATTATTGGCCCTGAAGCGGGTGCGCGCGGACGCAGACGCGGGCTGGCGGCAAGGCTGGCCGACGTCGCAAGCTATGATACCGAAGGGGGAATCGCGATTGCCGCCGCCGCGAACGCCGCCACGGCCCTGCCGAGCGACGCTTGGCTGACACGCCTTGGTGAAGGCGATCCATTCGGGCCAATCGAAGCCCTGCTCGGTGCCGTCCGAACACAGGTTTATGCGCGCGCCGAAGCAGAAGATGCAGGCTATGGCCTTGAAACCGAGGCAGCAGGCCTTGATGGCAATTTGATCACCGCAGTGGAACCGGCGGTAAAAGCACTTGAGGCAATTTTACGCCCCTTGATCGTCATTGGCCAACGGCTTGAAGCGCTGATCGAAGACGCCCCTGATTGGCTCGATGGCCAAGCCCGTGCGCGCGTTGAGGGCGCAATCGCAAGCCTTGGCTGGCGCCGCGATGCACTCGTCGCGTGGTTATCATTACTCTCGCGATTGGGCGGCCCGGCTGACCCGCTGTTCGTTGATTGGCTCGCGGTTGACCGCATTGAGGGGCGCGAATTCGATATCGGGCTGCATCGCCACTGGCTTGATCCAACGATTCCCTTTGCCGAAACCGTACTCAAACCAGCGCACGGGGTCATTATTACCTCGGCAACGCTGCGCGGGGGCGAGAATTGGGCGGCGGCAGCGGCGAAAAGCGGTGCTGTACATCTCGGCGGGGCTCCGATCCATTTCCTTGCGCCTAGTCCGTTTGATTATGCCCGGCAAAGCGCGGTTTTGATCGTTACCGACATCAAACGCGGTGATGTCCCCCAGCTTGCCGGGGCTTATGCCAAGCTGATCGCAGCCGCAGGCGGTGGTACGCTCGGGCTGTTCACCGCGATCCGGCGGCTACGCGCGGTTCATGCGCGGATTGCAGACCGGCTCGCACGTGACGGCCTGCCGCTTTACGCACAGCATGTTGATCCGATTGATACAGGAACGCTCGTTGATATTTTCCGCGATGATCCGCGCGCGAGTCTAATGGGCACCGATGCACTGCGCGACGGGGTCGATGTGCCGGGTACCTCGCTTCGCCAGGTGATTATGGAAGGCGTGCCTTGGCCAAAGCCAACCGTGCTTCATGCCGCGCGCAAGGCAGCAGGTGGAGGAAGCGCCTATGATGATCAGTTGATCCGGGCGCGGCTAGCGCAGGCCTTCGGACGTCTGATCCGGCGAGCCGATGATCACGGGGTGTTTGTACTACTCTCCCCAGCGGTGCCATCGCGTCTGCTGACTGCATTTCCGCCTGGGACACCAATTCACAGGATGACGCTTGACGAAGCCGCTGTGCATGTCAGCATGATGTCGAATGCTTTGCCCCCGGTTACGGCGGCACTGGGGGAGGATGTGCAATTGTGAAAACACTCACGCTGTTTCGCCACGGTAAATCGGGCTGGGACTCACCCGTATCGCGCGATTTTGATCGCCCGATCAATGAACGCGGTGTGCGCGGATCAAAGCTGATGGGCGCGCACGCACGCAATCTTGGTCTCAATTGGGATCATGTCATTTCGTCACCGGCCGTTCGTTGCACCGAAACACTTGATGGATTTTGGGAGGGCTTTGGCTGCATCCTCCACCCCAATTGGGATCGGCGTATCTACCTTGCCTCAGGCGCAACCTTGCTTGATGTTATTCAGGAACTGCCCGATGAAGACGCGCGCGTGATCATGTGCGGGCATAATCCAGGGCTTGAGGATTTGGCGCTCATGCTTGTGCCTGACGTTAAAGGTGATGATTTGCGCGATAGCCTTGAGATGAAATTCCCCACCTCAAGCCTGGCCGAAATCCAGTTTGACGTTGAGCGATGGGCCACGATCAAGGAAGGCAGCGCTAAGCTTACGCGCTTCACCCGCCCGCGCGATCTTGATCCCGCACTCGGGCCGGAGGCCGACTGATCATGCTCACCCTACGCCGCGCCACCCCTGCCGATGCAGCGAAGCTTTCGCTGGTTGGCGGCGCATCATTCCTTGAAAGCTTTGCCGATGATCACCCCGGCGACGCCCTTGTAAACCATGTCCGTGATAGCCATTCAATCGCGGTATATGAGGATTGGCTCAACGATCCAGCCTATGCGTTGTGGATTGTTGAAGAGGCGCTTGGTGCCCCGGTAGGCTATGCCATGCTTGGCCCCGGCGGACTTCCCGGCACGACAGCCGGTGATTTCGAGATTAAGCGCATTTATGTCCTGCGGCGCTGGCACGGTGGGGGCTTTGGCAAGCGGCTTTTCCTAAGATGTTGCCAAGAAGCGCGCATGCGTGGCGCGACGCGCGTATTCCTTGCAGTCTATACCGCCAATCAATTGGCACAGCAGTTTTACACGCACCAAGGCATGTCGGTTATCGGTAAAACCATTTTCATGGTTGGTGAGACAGAATTTACCGATCTTGTTATGGCAATGGAACTTTAGATCCGCGCAGCAACATCATCTTCTGCAAGTGCTTTTGCTATCCGGTTGCGGATAGCAATTAAAGCCGGAATAAGGGGTGATTGAACAGACATGCCCAGCGTCGTTGATGTAGCGCCCAACGCCACCACCTCACGTTCGCCTACCAATAGTTTTTGGACACCTTTAACAGTGTAGCCTTCATGATTAAGCAATTGATTGATCCGCGTCGCGAGCACGACATCTTCTGGCCGGTAATAGCGACGATTGCCCGCACGCTGGAGCGGGCGAAGCTGCGGAAAACGGGTTTCCCAATAGCGCAAGATATGCTGCGGCAGCCCAAGATCTTTGGCGAGTTCTCCAATCGTGCGAAAGGCTTGTGCGCTTTTGGACGGTGCCACCATGATTAACCTGCCTCGGCAATGCGTTCAGTCATTTTAGGACTTGCTCTGAATGTGAGAACCCGGCGCTGCGGAATCGCGACCTCAACCCCGGTCATCGGATTACGACCAATACGCTGCGGCTTATCACGCAGCACAAAGCTTCCAAAACCCGAAATTTTGACATTATTGCCCATCGCAAGTGCATCCCCCATGTGAGACAATATCGCTTCAACAAGATCAGCGCACTCGGCGCGTGATAAACCGATTTCCCTGTAGATTGCCTCAGATAAGTCAGCACGCGTCAAACTTCCCGCGTCGGCCATAAATACTCCCCTCTTACGCTTACTATTTTCACCCTTTATCGTACTAATCGGTAACGTCAATTCTGACGCAATGGCTTGTTTTGCCGCTTTGGCTATACCCGCGCAACACAGGCACCCCAAGTAAACCCGCCACCCATCGCCTCAAGCACGATCAGATCGCCCGACTTTATTCGCCCGTCACGAACCGCAAAATCAAGTGCAAGTGGCACCGAGGCCGCAGACGTATTGGCATGGATATCAACCGTGACGATAACTTTTTCTGGATCAAGCCCAAGTTTTCGTGCTGTCGCATCAAGAATGCGGGCATTCGCCTGATGCGGCACGATCCAATCAACATCGGAGGCCTTTAAACCTGCAACGTCAAGAACTTCGCTCATTACACCTGCAAGATTGGTGACTGCATGGCGGAACACTTCCGACCCACGCATCCGCAGCTTGCCAACCGTGCCTGTGGTTGAAGGGCCACCATCGACATAAAGCAATTGGTTATGCCGGCCGTCCGCATGAAGCCTTGATGCAAGTATTCCGGCACCGCCACTCTCACCCTGCAAAACAACCGCACCCGCGCCATCACCGAACAGCACGCATGTCGCACGGTCTTCCCAATCCAAAATCCGGCTAAAGGTTTCAGCGCCGATCACCAGAGCCGTTTTTGCACTACCACCGCGAATCATATTGTCAGCGACGGTCAGTGCATAGAGGAACCCCGAACAGACCGCTGCAAGGTCAAAAGCGATACAATCCGAAATGCCCAGCGCAGCCTGCACCTTTGTTGCGCTAGCGGGGAAGGTCTGGTCGGGCGTGGCCGTGGCAAGGATAATCAAATCGACCTGATCTGCCGCAATCCCGGCGGCATCAAGCGCATTTTGCGCCGCTTGTGTTGCAAGCGTAGCTGTCGTTTCACCCTCTTCGGCAAGATGGCGAAAACGGATTCCTGTCCGTTCAACGATCCAACTATCCGATGTATCAACGCTCTGGGCGAGTTCCGCATTCGAAACCCGCCGCGCCGGTAGCGCCGAGCCAGTTCCCTTGATTGCCGCGCGGATCGTCACGCTTGTGCTGCCCTGACATAGGCAAGATCATCCGAAATCCGCTGCGTAATCTTGTTGGTGACAAGCTTGGCCGCCACCCCGATTGCATTGGCAACGCCAAGATCATTTGCGCCGCCGTGGCTTTTGACGACAACGCCGTTAAGGCCAAGAAACACCGCGCCATTATGATTATTGGGATCAAGATGATGCCGCAGCAGCTCGGTTGCCGGGCGCGAAATCAGGAAGCCAAATTTTGAGCGGATCGAGCTGGTAAAGGCACGGCGTAGCAGATCGGTCACAAACCGTGCCGTCCCTTCCATCGTTTTCAAGGAGATATTGCCCGAAAATCCGTCACAAACGACGACGTCTGTATCGCCACGCGAAATCTTGTCGCCCTCGATAAAGCCGAGAAAGTTCATGTGGAGATGCTTTGAATCGCGCAGCACAGTTGCGGCATCCCGAATCTCGTCAGTACCCTTCAAATCTTCGGTGCCAATGTTGAGCAGCGACACACGCGGTTTTTCGAGCGAGAGCACAATCCGCGCATAAACCGCACCCATCACCGCAAATTCGACCAGATTGCGCGTTTCGCATTCGGTATTCGCGCCAAGATCAAGCATAACATAATCTGTCTTGCCAAAGCTTGGCAGCAACGCCGCAAGCGCTGGCCGGTCAATCCCCGGCATCGTGCGCAGCGCTAATTTTGACATCGCCATCAGCGCGCCGGTATTGCCCGCCGACACAGCCGCACCGGCACGCCCTTGTTTCACCGCATCAATCGCGATTCCCATCGAGGTTGTCTTGGCACGGCGAATAGCTTGTGATGCCTTGTCACTACCGGAAATCACATCATCGGCATGAACAATGGTTGAGGCGCTCCGCAGTGCGTGATGCGCGTTCAAAGCAGCGTCAATCGCCACACTATCGCCGACCA
This sequence comes from Pseudomonadota bacterium, assembly GCA_038042405.1. Taxonomy (GTDB): domain Bacteria; phylum Pseudomonadota; class Alphaproteobacteria; order Sphingomonadales; family Sphingomonadaceae; genus Aquisediminimonas. The sequence continues at coordinate 7,072 of JBBTEI010000069.1, read as the reverse complement.
GATCGAACAGCAGCGCGGGCGCCCGCGATTGCGCCAGCGCGGCTCCTGCCAACATGACCTCAATGCCAACATCGCCGCCCATCGCGTCGATTGCCAAACGCGGGGCGTCGTTCACCGGGTCACTTTTCCAAAGTAGCGGGCGTTAACAAATTCAACTGGCAACAGCGATGACTTCGCGGCCATTATAAAAGCCGCAGGCATTACACATATTATGCGGGCGCTTAAGCTCGCCACAATTTGAGCACTCCTGATAGGCCTCAACAGGAAGCGAATCATGGCTGCGGCGCATATTGCGCTTTGATGGCGAAGTTTTTCTCTTTGGAACGGCCATTTCGGCACCTGTCTCTTATCTATTAGCAAAGGGTGATGATAAGTTCAGCCACCAATTCATACTGCGGCTCAATCAGCCGCAGACCGAAGCGGCCAGACGTATCACATGTGAAAGCGGGCCTATACCGATTCTTGCCGCAGTTGCAAGTGGCCGCGCGACGTGGCAGCACTATTCCAGTCTTAGGAGGGACTTAACATCATGATTTTGCCAATCACACTCGCCGCCGCCGGGGCAGCGGCGCTCATCAATCTATGGCTCGCAATCCGCGTTGGCCAAGTGCGGACAAAAGAAAAGGTCATGATCGGTGATGGCGGCAATGAAAATGTCATCCGCCGGATGCGCGCGCACGCCAATTTTACCGAATTTACCCCGTTCGTTTTGATTCTGATCGCCGTAATTGAGTTGGCAACGGGCACTTCAAATTGGCTTTGGGCGGTATCAAGCCTATATCTTGTGGGGCGTTTGCTCCACGCCTTTGGGATGGACGGCTTTATGCCCGGCCGAATGATTGGTACCATCATTACGATGGTCTCATTGCTTGGGCTTGGTGGCTACGCGATTTATATCGCGCACACGAGCGATGGAGCCGTAACCGAGATCGCACCGGCGGCTGCGGTTGAGGCCGTGCCTGCCGGTTAAGCCAACATCATATCGCTGACATAGGCGTTCGTTTTCCGCTCCTGGGCAAAGGTCGACATTGGCCCATGGCCGGGAACGAACGCCGTATCACCGCCAAGCGGCCACAACCGCGTAGTGATCGCGCTGATCAGGTCATCAAAACACCCCATCGGGAAATCGGTGCGGCCAATCGACCCCTGAAACAGAACGTCACCAACAATAGCAAGCTTTGACGGCGCGTGATGAAACACGACATGGCCGGGCGTGTGGCCAGGGCAATGATAGACATCAAGCGTGAGATTACCGACGGTAACTTTATCGCCGTTTTCGAGCCAGCGGTCAGGCTCAAACACTTGCGCATTCATCCCGTATTTCTGGCCATCTTCACCAAGCCGGGCGATCCAGAATCGGTCGGCCTCATGCGGGCCTTCAATCGGCACACCGAGTTCCTCCGCCAAAATGCCGGCCTGACCGCAATGATCCAGATGTCCGTGGGTGATGATGATTTTCTCAATTGTCACGCCTTGGCTGGCTGCGGCAGCTTTCAGCCGGTCAAGATCGCCACCCGGATCGCTAAAGGCGCCGCGCATCGTCTGCGTACACCAGATCAGCGTGCAATTCTGCTGGAGCGGGGTCACCGGAATAATCGCTGCCTTCATCGGTGGCTGAACGGTCATGCGTTGGCTTTCAAAAGGGTCGGATAATCGGGCCGTTAAGCCCCACAAGGCGCAAATTGTAAAGCCGGGCATGTGGGTTTTGCAACCAGCCCCTTGAGATTGGTACAGCAATTCTCAAATTGATCCTAATCAAAGACGGGTATGTGGATTTGCCCCAGAGCCACATGTGAGAGAGGTTGGGAAAGGCAATCGCAATGAATGTTGGTGTAAACGATGGGTTTATCCGCTTGTTTATCGGATCGATGCTGCTGGTTAGCGTATTTTTCGGCCCCCAAATCTCTTGGGGATGGATCGGCCTTGTCGGGATAATGACAGGACTGTTCCGCCGCTGCCCGATCTATTTTCTCGCAGGCATCAACACCCAGCGGAAATGAGTCGAACCCTTCAAATAACTCTATCTGGAATCAAACGGCCTGGTGGAGCTTAGCGGAATCGAACCGCTGACCTCGTCATTGCGAACGACGCGCTCTACCAACTGAGCTAAAGCCCCTCGACCTGAGCACTATTGTTAGCGCCCCCAAATCGTCGATGCAATGGCGGAACGTGGCTTGCGCGCAACAGGTTTTGGATTAAAACTAATGCCGCACTCTTGCTCACAGAATAAGGATTTCCACAATGGCCCAAGGCTGGCATTTCAAATCGCGTCCGGGCGGCCTGCCCACGCATGATAATTTTGAGCTGAAGGCGCTCCCCGACGTAGCGCTTGGTGATGGCCAAATTCGCGTGGCAAATAGCTGGCTTTCGGTTGATCCCTATATGCGTGGCCGGATGAACGACACCAAAAGCTATGTTCCCGGCTTCGCGCTGGGCGAAGTGATGCAGGGCGGTGCGGTGGGCCGTATCACTGAAAGCCGCGCCGAGGGTTTTGCTGTTGGTGATCTGGTGATGCATATGCTGGGTTGGCGGGACGAAGCCATAGTTGAAACCGCAGGGCCAACCGCCGCACAAAAATTGCCCGAACTCGGCGTGCCTGATCAAACTTGGCTCCATAATCTTGGCCTAACCGGGGCGACGGCGTATTTCGGTTTGCTCAAAACCGCTGAAGCCAAAGCAGGCGATATCGTCTTTGTATCAGCAGCCGCAGGCGCAGTTGGCATGGCGGTGGTTCAAATTGCCAAGCAAAAGGGCATGACGGTTATCGGCTCGGCCGGCGGGGCTGACAAATGCGCCTGGGTTAAGGAGCTCGGTGCGGACGCCTGTATCGATTACAAAGCCGGGCCAGTGCTACCACAGTTGATTGCGGCGGCACCAAAAGGCATCGACGTGTATTTCGATAATGTCGGCGGCGAACATCTTGATGCAGCCTTCGCCACCGCACGCGATTGGGCACGCTTTGCGATTTGCGGAATGATCGACGTTTATAATGACGGCAAGCCAATGGAGCTCAAATATCTGATCCGCACGATACCGGCGCGTATCCGGATGCAGGGCTTTATCTTCACTGATTACATCGCGCACATGGGCGAATTCATGGGTGAGATGGCGCCCTGGGTGCTCGGTGGCCAGATCAAAGCGCGCGAAACCGTCAATCAAGGCCTTGGTTCAAGCATCGATGCGTTCCTCGGTCTGTTTTCAGGGCAGAATACCGGGAAGATGCTCGTCAAACTATAAGTACAAAAAAAGCCCGGTGTCGCGTGACACCGGGCTTTTTTTTCTGAACTTAAAGTAGCGTTTATTGAATCGGCGTCAAATTCACCGCTGCATATTTGCCGCGACGATCAACCTCGATTTCAAATTCAAGACGATCACCCTCATTGAGGCTCGCCATACCTGCGCGTTCAACCGCCGAGATATGAACAAACGCATCGGGCTGGCCATCATCACGCTGAACAAAGCCGAAGCCCTTCATCGCATTGAAGAATTTAACCGTGCCGGTCGCTTTTTCACCCGTCAACTGACGCTGCGGGCCGCCGCGATCACCGCCGCCGAAGCCACCTGCAGCAGGGCGGTCGCCGCGATCACGCGGTGGGCCACCACTTGTTACAGCCATTGGCTCGCCATCGATCTTAAGATCCGTTGCCGAAACCTTGCCACCGCGATCAACCAATGTGAAGCCAAGCGGCTGACCATCAGCAAGACCGGTAAGTCCAGCCTGCTCGACTGCCGAAATGTGAACAAAGACATCTTCGCCGCCGTCATCGCGAACGACAAAGCCAAAGCCTTTTTGCGCGTTAAAGAATTTTACGACGCCTGTGCCTTCACCAACGACCTGTGCAGGCATAGCTGGCCCACGGGGCGCACCGCCGCCGCGAAACCCGCCGCCACCTGCGCCGCCGCCGCCGCCGAAGCGATCACCGCCGCCGAAGCTGCTACCGCCACCGCCATATTGATCGTCACCGAAACTATCCCGCTTATCTCTGCCGCGCCCGCCGCGATCACCACGGCGCCCTTTATCGAAACTCATGCCAAAATTAACTTTCCGCAAAATTCGCCCGCATATTATTTTAACTCTGTGTGCCGGACGAACAACACAAAGCTATGGCATAGAATCGCAATAGGCCACCGACTCGGCTTATACCATAAATAGCAATACTGCGAGCGATTTTGATACAAGACTTGCAGCTTTGGCCAAGCACGGGCAAATGGCACATTCATGATGCGTTGCACCCGCTTAAATGCGGCCTGCATCGCAGGTATTAGAAAGACTAAAGGCATCATGGCCGTCCATTTCCACGAAGAAGATTTACCCCAAAACGTCCTTGGTGCAGGCCCGGTCGCGGTTGACACCGAAACGATGGGTCTGCAGCCTGGCCGTGACAGGCTCTGCCTTGTCCAGATTTCGGATGGCAGCGGCAACGAGCATCTCGTCCGCTTCGGCCCTGGCAGCAATTACGCTGCGCCTAATCTTAAGGCTGTGCTGGCTGATCCGAGCCGGCTCAAACTTTACCATTTCGCGCGCTTCGATCTCGCGTCAATCCATGCCTATCTCGGGATTATGGCCGCGCCCGTCTATTGCACCAAAATCGCCTCGCGGTTGGTACGCACATATACGGATCGCCACGGCCTTAAAGAACTTGTCCGCGATCTTGTCGGGGTTGATATTTCAAAGCAGCAACAGTCTTCGGATTGGGGCGGGCCTGTTATCAATGATGCGCAACGCGAATATGCGGCCTCTGATGTCCGCTATCTCCACCGGATGAAGGAAGCGCTTGATGCGCGCCTGATTCGTGAAAACAGGATGGCGATCGCCCAAGCCTGCTTTGATTTTCTCCCTCACCGGGCAATGCTCGATCTTGCCGGATGGCCCGAGGTCGATATTTTTGCCCATGCCTGACGGGCACGAAAAAAGCGCGCGGCAGCAATGGGCAGCGCCGGGGGGGCGTCATGATTGGATGATTCGTTTTTCGCGTATTCTCCTGCCATCTGGCGTTGGCGTGCTGGCTGCAATCCTGATCCTTGCGCCACTATCGGCACGCGGTGATATCAGCTTCGTTCTTGCCAAAGATAGTGTTGCCCTCGCTGAAGAACGTATGCGGCTGACCGCAGCCACCTATCGCGGTGAAGACGGCAAAGGTCAGCCATTTGTGTTGCGTGCGGGGTCTGCCGTGCAAACCTCATCGCTTGATCCGGTTGTACGGCTTGGCGATCTTTCGGCCAACATTGCGCTTGCCGATGGCCCGGCAATGCTCAAAGCCGATGCGGGCCGCTATGATATGAACCGTGAAACGCTCATGATTGATGGCCCGATCAGCTTTATCGCGGCTGACGGGTTCAGGCTTGATACCCGCGATGTTGCGGTTGGCCTCAAGACGCGCAAGCTTGCCAGTCGCGGGCCTGTAAGCGGACGATTGCCGATCGGCACCTTCACCGCCGACCAGATTAGCGCCGATCTTGGCTCCCGGGCTGTAGTGCTTGAGGGGCGTGTGCGCTTGCATATTACCCAGCGTGGGGGCAAATAAGGCTATGCCCCCTCGTTTGACACCTATCATTTTCGCGCTTGTCCTTGCCGTTCCGGCTTCGGGGCAGGCACTCAAAGATCATAATGCCAAGGCCGATGTGTTTTTCGATGCCGACAGGATCGAAGTGCAAGACCGTTCCGACCGCGCGATTCTTTCGGGAAATGTCCGCGTGCGCCAGGGGCCGTTGACGCTCAATGCGGCCAGACTGACGGTCGCCTATGCCAAAACGGGTGGCGGCAGCACTAACGGCGTCGATGTCGAACGGCTCGATGCCACCGGTGGCGTTGTTGTGACAAGCGCCACCGAAACCGCGCGCGGTGATATCGCAATTTATGATCTGACACGGCGAATTATCACGATGCTCGGTGATGTCACACTTGTTCAGCGGCAGAATGAACTCCGTGGCGGACGGCTGGTGATTGATCTTAACACTGGACGTGCTGTCGTTGATGGCCGCAGTATCGAAGGTGCGCCCGAAGGCACCATTGGCACCAGCGGCGGCGGCCGGGTTTCGGGCCGTTTTACCGTCGCACCGCGTGACGAAGGTTCGGACAAATAAAGCCATTATTGCCGCCTTTAACGGTGGCAACGCCGTTATTTTTCGACGAACGAACGCATCGGCCCATCCGACAGGCTCGCGCAATGATGAAAGTCATGCAATAAGCTTGCCAATCTTCCAAAATTAATCATTTGCAAACCAAGAATCGATAGCAAACACGCAGGAACAATGATGAACGACATCCAAACCCGTGAGCGCCCAGCGCCAGACGTTTCCGATGATCAGGCGGGGCTTTCGATCATTTCGATTGCTAAATCCTATGATCGCCGCGTCGTGCTTTCAGATGTTTCGCTTTCGGTCGGGCGTGGAGAGGTTGTCGGCCTGCTTGGCCCCAATGGCGCGGGCAAGACGACATGTTTTTATTCGGTGATGGGGCTGGTCAAGCCCGACGCGGGGCGCATTCTCCTTGACGGCGCGGATATCACTGCACTCCCGATGTACCGTCGCGCGATCCTCGGGCTTGGCTATCTCCCCCAGGAAACTTCAATCTTTCGTGGCCTTTCGGTTGGCAAAAATATCAGTGCCGTGCTTGAATTGGTTGAACCAAATAAAGCTGCGCGCGCCGACAGGCTTGAATTTCTCCTCAGCGAATTCGGCCTTGAAAAGTTGCGCGACTCTGCCGCGATGGCACTTTCAGGCGGCGAACGCCGTCGCTGCGAAATTGCACGCGCACTTGCCGCCAATCCGTCAATCATGCTGCTTGATGAGCCCTTCGCAGGCATCGATCCGCTTTCGATCTCGGATATTCGCGATCTGATCAAGGATCTCAAAAAACGCGATATCGGCGTGTTGATCACTGACCATAACGTGCGAGAAACGCTTGAGATTGTTGACCGCGCATGTATCATTTACGATGGTCGCGTGCTCTTTTCGGGCAGCCCTGAAGCGCTAGTCGCCGATGAGAATGTCCGTCGTCTGTATCTGGGCGAAAGCTTCAGTCTATAATCATGGCGATGGGGCCGCGTCTTGATTTAAGGCAAAGCCAGTC
>JBBTEI010000068.1:0-21375 GCA_038042405.1 Pseudomonadota bacterium | reverse complement strand
TCTTCGGTTTGGGGCAGGCCGTGGAATATGTCGAAGCCCTCGCTATGCCCGCCATATTCTTCGGGGTAACGCAAGCCGAGGATGCCCGCATCAGCCGCTTTCTTATGGAGCGCGCGCGGCAGTTCGCCCTCAGCCTCCCATTGGTCAATATGCGGCGCGATCTCACGCGCAACGAAGTGTCTTACCGACTGCGCCAGCGCCTCATGCGTTTCATCGTAATAAGGCGAACGCGCGCGCCAATCGTCAAAATCGCTCATTTTCCGGTGACCGCTGTAGTGACCCAATAGCCGCCAAGCGCCGCGCCGCCGGTGAGCAAAGTTCCCCAGATCATATCAAGGATTGTAACCTTGAGGCTCCACACCTTGAGCGTGGCATAGTTGGTAAGATCATACGTCATATAGCAAAAGAAACCGAACATCGCGCCCTGGATCAGGGCGGTCTGCCATTTGCCGCTGCCAAGCGCAGGGCCAACCGCAAACAGCATGATACCAAGGATGTAGAACAGGTAGAAGGCCACCGCCGGGCCAAGCCGCATCCCGTTCATCAGCATCGTGCCGATTTCGGGCACATAGAGCCGCGTGTACATCGTCCGCAGCCAAAAACTGTCGATGACGGCGAACGAAATGCCGGTGGCGATATAGCCAATGAAGTATTTTATGATCATCCCTGCCCCTTTGACTCACCCACTGAGCGCAGCATCGCGCATTCCGCGTGCGATGTGAAGCGCTTGCACAGTTTCGGGAACATCATGGACACGGATAATCTGCGCGCCTTGCTCAACGCCTTTGAGCGCGAGCGCGATTGAGCCGCCGAGGCGCTGTTCGACCGGGGCTTCGTTAGAGAGCGCACCGATCAGGCGCTTGCGGCTTGCGCCAAGCAGGATCGGGCAGCCAAGCCCGTGAAACAGCGCAAGGCCATTGAGGATCGCAAGATTTGCCGCGACCGCTTTACCAAAGCCGATACCGGGATCAACGATAATCCGTTCGCGCGCAATGCCGCCCGCGACGACAGCATCAATCCGGTCTGACAGCCAGTCATAGACCTCGATCAGCGGATCGGAATAATTGGCCTTTGAATGTGGATCGCCAGGCGTACCGGGGAAGTGCATCAGGACAATGGGCGCGCCCGACGCGGCCAAAATTCCGAGCGCCTGATCATCGAAGAGCAATGCCGAGACATCGTTGATCATATGCGCACCCGCCGCAAGGCCGGCCTTCATCACCGCCCCTTTGCGCGTATCAAGCGAGAGTGCGGTACCACTGTGGCGAAGCGCTTCGATCACGGGAACGACGCGTGCAATCTCATCCTGCTCCCACACCGGCGTCGCGCAGGGCCGCGTGGATTCGCCGCCAATGTCAATGATCGCAGCACCTGCAGCACTCATCACAACGGCTTGCGACGCCGCAGCGGCAGGGTCGCTCAAATGATCGCTGCCGCCCGAAAAGCTATCAGGCGTCATGTTGAGGATGCCCATAACCTGGGGCTGATCAAGCCGGATGGTGCGATCACCAAGCGTGAGTGGAAGACGTGGAGACGTGGCGCGGGTAATAGTTTGACGTGCAGACGCCGCCTGTTCGTCAGTGAGCGTCGCGATGAAGCCTTCAATCCGGTCAATGGGCACTAGCCATTTGCCCGACCGCACCCCGCCATCGACCGCGATCACATCCCACGCACCGAAAAACTGCATCCCCCCGGCAAGCCTTGTAAATTGGCCATCAAGCCCGAACGGCGCATCGATAAAAGCGGTGGGGCGGAAATAGAGCGTCGCAGTGGCTGAAAATGTCATTCCTACCCACTAAGCGATTTGCGGTGCGGCTGGAATGCCATTTTTATGATCCGCCTGATTTCCATGATTTGAGCGCGGCAAAGGCCGTACTCTCAGGCGTAGAAACGGTGGACGCCCTCTTATAACGTCCGCGCCAGCGCCACTGCGCTTTCGCGACGCTGACAAAGCCAAGCGCGCGCAATATCCGCGTGAGCGTCACCGTGCCGATGCCAAGCGAAGTCGCGAGTTGCAGATCAGGCGTGAACGCCGCCACGCCCTTGCGTTGATCATGGAGCGCGCGCGCGATCCGCTCCACCAGATCAACGCGCAGCATCTGATCGCCAAAATGGTGAAAGCCCGCCAGCCGCGCCGCCACCGCTAATTCGGGCGAAGGTTGATCAAGCAAACCAAGCCCGGCCATGGGTAGCGGCGGCATCGCTTCCCCACGATAGGCCGCGAACAGCGCCAGCCGCCAGCGCGTCGCCTCGGGCTTCAAGAGCAAGGCGTGGAAGAGGTCAAGCGATCCAATCACTAGGCCGCACGCCCGCAGCCGGTGCCGCGCCGCACCGTCAAGCGTTTCAAGCGTCGCCTCGACTGATGCGCGCGGAGCAACACCGCCCGCACCGATGATTTCCGCCGTCAGCGCGCGGATAGGCGCAGGCGTTTCGGGCGCATCGCGCAGCATGCAAAGCGTGTGAAGCGGGGCAAGCTTGCGCTTCACCATATCGCCAAGCCAAAGCGCAAGCCGCGCCTGCACCGGGTCACGAACCTGCGGCGGCAAGTGCATGAGTGCTGCGTCAAGCGCCACTTTTGGGCTAAGCCAATCGCGCCCGCGTTTGACCACCGCAACCTGTATTCCCTGCCAGCCAATCGCGATTGTACCGTCTATGGTGAGTGATAACGCGCCATCCGCCGCAACGGCCAGCGCCGCCGCACGCCGGGCAAGTTCCTGCGGCAGCCGCGCTTCTGCAGCAGCAAGCAACCGCTTACGGTTTTCGCGCCGTGCCTCTGGATCAGGGGTGAAGCGGAAGCCATCAAGTCGCCCGATCATCTCATCCTCGACGCTGACGGTGCCGTCCGTCGCAACAACAACTTCAAGCAGACCATTATCCGCCGCCATCCCACGCATCAGCATCGTTGTGCGCCGGTCAACAAACCGCTCGGTGAGCTTGGCATGAAGCGCGTCCGACAGTTTTTCCTCAAGCGCGAGCGTCTTGGCCGCCCAGAGCGCAGGCTCGGCCAGCCAGTCAGCGCGCTGCGCGGCATAGGCCCATGTCCGTGCCGATGCGATGCGCGCGGCCAGCGTTGGAATATCGCCCTGAACGCTATCGAGCCGGGCAAGTTCCTCAGCGATCACATGCGCTGGTATATGGCCAGTGCCGCTCATCAAATAGCCGTAAATGCGGTCGACCAGCCGCGCATGATATTCAGCGCCCGTCTTGCGGAAATCGGGCAGGCCGCAGGCTTCCCATAGCCGCGCGATTGCCGCTGGATAGGCTGCGCGCGATATGATCGTTGGGTCGGCCGACAGATGCTTGAGCACGCCCAAATCCTCGGCCTCGGGCGCAGTGCGCAGCACGCGGTGCTGCGGCGGCCATTCAAGCGATTCAATCAACGCGGACAGGCTGTCATATTCAGGCTCGCCGTTGCGCCAATAGAGATGGCTAAGCGGCGAAAACTGGTGCGCCTCGATCTTCTCAATCTCGTGATCGGTAAATAGCGGCACATCGCGCGTGCCCGCCAGCGTACCAAAACTGCCATCGCGCTGATGCCGCCCTGCCCTGCCCGCAATCTGCGCCATTTCAGGGATGAACAGCCGCCGCTGCCTTCGCCCGTCAAATTTGGTGAGGCTGGCAAAGGCAATATGGCTGACATCCATATTGAGCCCCATGCCGATGGCGTCGGTCGCGACGAGATAATCAACTTCACCTGCCTGATACATCGCGACCTGCGCATTGCGCGTGCGCGGGGAGAGTGCGCCCATGACGACCGCCGCCCCGCCGCGTGTCCGGCGAATAATCTCTGCAATCGCGTAAACCTCCTCCGCCGAGAAGGCGACGATGGCCGAGCGCGGCGGCAGGCGTGAGAGTTTCTTCGGGCCAGCGTAAGTGAGCTGCGAGAAACGGGGCCGCGTGATAATCTCTGCCTCGGGGATCAGCGCGCGGATGATCGGGCGCAGGCTTTCGGAGCCAAGGATCATCGTCTCCTCACGCCCGCGCACATTGAGCAGCCGGTCAGTAAACACATGCCCTCGTTCAGGATCGACGCCAAGCTGCGCCTCATCAAGCGCTGCAAAAGCGACATCGCGCCCGACCGGCATTGATTCCGCTGTGCAGAGCAGCCAGCGCGCGCCGGGCGGCATGATTTTTTCCTCCCCCGTGATCAGTGCCACCTCTCCCGGCCCTTTGATCGCGACCACCCGGTCATAAACCTCACGCGCAAGGAGACGCAGTGGAAACCCGATCATCCCGCTCGAATGCGCGCACATCCGCTCAACCGCGAGGAAGGTCTTGCCCGTGTTTGTGGGGCCGAGAACGGCGGTGACGGGGGCGTGATACATGGAAACAAGAGTGGGGATTTTGGGCAAGGGTGGCAAGTATCAAACAGAAAATTGACGCCCGCCCCGCCAAATCGTCGGGATTTTTGACACTTTCTATGCCCTGTTAATTTTTGCTAACCTTAAAAAATCCCAGATTTATGGCATTTTTATAAACTGGCACGGGTACTGCATAGTTATCCGTGTTCCCCCGAGCGTTTTACGCTTCAGAGTGGCGGGTCGGTTGCTTCCCTGGTCTCGCACCGACCCGCCCTCGCCCGGGAAACCGCATTTCCAGAAAATCGCAAATTTCCCCTCCGCCGTAAAGCGACTGCTAACCAATTGTCGCTACCGTGTGCGTAAGGCCAAGGGTTCTGGATCATGATGCGTCTAAAAATTGAGAATAATGCCGATATCCTTCGCCTTACCCTATTGGGTACGTTGCTCGCCGTGCTTGTGCCCGTCATTGTTGTCGCAACGCTGTTGGAACCATTGCGCGAAATGTCATTGCAGCATTATCAGGGCGTTTTGATTGCCGCTGGCCTTATTCCGCTATTGATCACTCCGCCCATCGCTGCATTGCTGTTGCATTCAATGCTTATGCTGAAGCAGACGATACAGCGGGTTGACAGCCATATGAAATTTGACGGCCTGACCGGCATTTTCAACCGCAGCCATTTTCTGGACTCGGTCCGCGCAACGCGCGTTAACGGAATGATGCTGATTGTTGACGTTGATCATTTCAAATCGGTCAATGATGATCTTGGCCATGACGCGGGCGATGAGGTTCTCAGAGTTTTGGCGACGCGGATTGCGGTTGCAGTTGGCAACGACGGGCTGGTCGGGCGACTGGGCGGCGAAGAGTTTGCCGTATTTCTGCCCGATCAAACACATGATGCGGGCGCGCTTAAAGCCGCAGTCATTTGCGATTTCGTCCGCAAAAACTTCATTCCGGTTGGCGATGTACGGTTACGGATGACGGTCAGCGTCGGCGGTGCACTCCACCATGAAAGTGCACCGCTTGGCCATTCGCTCAAGCTTGCCGACCAGCGTTTATATTGTGCCAAAAATGCCGGGCGTGACCGTTATATGATCGAAGAGCAGACGCCGGTCGCAGCCCGCCCTACCAAGCTCAAAACGGTGAGCGGTTAGCCGCGCGCCACATCTTTTTCTTCCATGAGTTCAGCGAGTTCGCCGGCTTCATACATTTCCATCATAATGTCTGATCCGCCGATGAATTCGCCCTTCACATAAAGTTGCGGGATTGTCGGCCAGTCAGAAAATGCCTTGATGCCTTGGCGCACTTCGGGATCCTGGAGAACGTCGACGGTTTCATAGGCAACACCGAGATGATCAAGTATCGCGACTGCCTTGCTCGAAAAGCCACATTGCGGAAATAATGCAGTGCCCTTCATAAACAGCGTCACATCATTGGTGCTGACGATCTGGGCAATACGGGTCATGGTTTCGTTGGACATGGTCTATTCCTTAGGCTGAAGCGGACGTCGTGAGTTGAAGCGCGTGGAGCGCCCCACCCATCCGGCCGCCAAGGGCTGCATACACTGCCTGATGCTGCTTGATCCGTGGCATCCCGGCAAAACTTTCTGAAACAACCCGCGCGGCATAATGATCGCCATCACCAGCTAGATCGGTAATTTCGACCACGGCATCAGGAATGGCCACGCGAATCAACATCTCAATCTCATGCGCGGCCATTGCCATTACTGCGATTCCATCAACTGGCGCCGTGCCTCGACAGTTTTTTCGGCGAGGATCGCGCGGATTTCTTCATCGTTGGTCGCGACACCCGCAGCCGTAAGATCGCCGAGCAGCTTGCGGATCACATCCTCATCGCCTGCTTCTTCAAAATCGGCCTGAACCACGCCCTTCGCATAGCTGTCGGTTTCTTCGGGTGTGAGCGACATCTTGCCCGCCGCCCATTGGCCCGTCAGCTTGTTGCGACGCGCGGTAATGCGAAACGCCATATCCTCGTCACGCGCGAATTTGGTTTCGAAAGCGCGTTCACGTTCATCAAAGCTCGTCATGGATACATCCCATCATTTTTCGAAAAATTCTCGGGTTATAGATAGGCTGCGCAGCGGTAACGCGCAACGCGTACCCGCAGATTATTCGCCTATTTTGACGACAAGTTTCCCGATTGCCCCGCGTGCGCCCATTTTGGCGATGGCTTCGCCGCCGCGCTCATGGGGGAAAATTTCGGTCACACGCGGAGAAATCCGGCCCTCTTTCCATAGCCGGAACAGCCGCGTGGTATGATCACGATTTGCTTTTGGATCGCGCGCGGCAAATGCACCCCAGAATACGCCGCACACGTCACAGCTTTTCAGGAGCGTGAGGTTAAGCGGAAGACGCGGGATACCAGCGGGGAAACCGACAACGAGATAGCGGCCCTCCCACGCGATCGCGCGCAGCGCTGGCTCGCAATAATCGCCGCCAACCGCATCATAAATTACATCCGCGCCGTTTGGCCCGAGGACGGCCTTAAAGGCTTCGGCAAGCGCTTTTGACTGATCCTTGTCGAACGGGGCATGACCGTAAAGGATTGTCTCACTCGCGCCCGCAGCCTTGGCCGCTTCAGCCTTTTCAGGTGTCGAGACCGCAGCGACAACCCGCGCGCCGAACGCAACGCCGAGTTCAACGGCTGCAAGCCCAACCCCGCCCGCCGCACCGAGCACAAGTAAAGTTTCGCCTTCACGCAGCCGACCGCGATCCAGCAACGCGTGGATCGTGGTGCCGTACGTCAGGAGCAGTGACGCGCCCTCTTCAAAGCTGCGTTCAGGAGGAAGCGCAAAGGCCGATGTTTCGGCAATGACGATCTTTTCAACCATCCCTCCCGAGCCGGTTGTCGCAATCACGCGGTCACCGACTTTCCAGCTCGTAACACCTTCGCCGAGCGCTTCGACAACGCCTGCAATCTCGCTTCCGGGTGCGAACGGGCGCTGCGGTTTGAATTGGTAACGATCCTCGATGATAAGAACGTCCGGGTAATTGACCGAGCACGCCTTGACCGCGACGAGCAACTGGCCAGGGCCGGCAACCGGATCGGCAATCTCTTCAAGCACTAGTGTTTCAGGGCCGCCAACTGCTTTTGAGAATAACGCTTTCATTTAGGTCACCGTTCCTGCTTGCCACGGCCAGGCTGCGCCTGCGCGTGTTTCATATGATGTAATTTTATCAGCCATTGCCATTGTCAACCCTACTTCATCAAGCCCGCCTAGCAGGCAATCTTTGCGAAAAGGGTCAATATCGAAGGTAAACCGATCCTGAAACCGCGTAGTAACCGATTGATTATCCAGATCGATATGGATTGGATCAGTCTTGGCAACCGCCATCAGCCGGTCAATCGCCGCCTGTGGCAGAGCAACCGTCAGGATGCCATTTTTGAAAGCGTTTGAGGAAAATATATCCGAAAAGCTTGGCGCGATAACAACGCGAATGCCCATGTCGCCTAGTGCCCAAGCGGCATGTTCGCGGCTTGACCCGCAGCCAAAATTATCGCCGCCAATCAGGATCGGGGCACCAGCATATTCGGGATCATCAAAAACATTGCCTGGTTCTGCGCGCACCGAGGCGAATGCGCCGCGTCCAAGCCCTACGCGGCTGACTGTTTTGAGCCATGCTGCCGCGATGATTACATCGGTATCAACATTTTTGCGACCAAAGGGGATGGCGCGGCCTTCAACGGTGGAAACAGGGTCTGGCATAATAGCTTTCTCTTCGCTCAATCGGGCAAAACGTCAACCGCAACGCGCATATTCTGCGCGCCATAGCCAGTAAAAATGCCGTCAACCGGGGCAATGTCGCGGTAGTCACGCCCGACCGCGACAATGATATGGTCGCCCGCCATGAAGATGCCGTTGGTTGGATCAAAGCCAACCCAGCCGCGATCCGGCCCGCACCAGACGAGCACCCAGCCGTGCATGGCGTCGGCCCCTTGCAGCCGCTCTTGCCCCTTGGGCGGGATCGTGCGGATATAACCGCTGGCATAGGCAGCAGGAAGCCCCGCCGCGCGCAGGCCACAAATCATGATCTGGGCAAAATCCTGACATACGCCTGCACGCTTGGCAAAAGCTTCGGCAGGCCGTGTCTCGGTCTTGGTCGCATCGGGATCGAAGCGGAAATCGCGCATAATCCGCAGTGCCAGTTCAAGTACGGCCTCGACCACCGGCCGTTCAGGATCAAGGCTTTCTGCGCACCAGCCCGCGATTGCCGCGTCCGGGCTAATGAGCGGGGAGGGATAAAGGAAGTTGGCAGGCGCGCTGTCGGCAATGTCATGACTTTCCCGCGCCAAGCTTCCGACCTGCGACACAGTGGGATCAGCGGGCGAAGGCATCGGCACCGCCCGGTCAACAGTGACGCGTGAATGGCTGACAATATCGAGACTGCGGGTCGCGCTGGATAGCAGAAGCCGCGTGATATTGAGCAAGGTCGAACGGCTGTTTGCATCGGTCAGCCGTCCATCGGGAGTTACGGTTATCCGGTGTGTCAACAGCCTCTGCCCCGCCCAGTCAATCGGCTTGAGCCTCAGGTTACAGCGCGCGAAGCTCACCGGGCGCTCATAGGCAAAATGCGTCACATGGTGGATCGTGTAGGCGGTCGTCATGCCAGCGTCAGCCCGGAGGCGCGCAGCGTTTCACTGCCGCGCAGGAAAAACCGGCGGCTAATCGCATCAGAGAGCGCAAGCAGTTGCTGCTCAAGTTCATAACACGCCAGCCCGTTGAGCGTCTGGGCGGTGAGTGTGGCAATCCGCGCCGAAAGCGCGGTCGCCGCGCTTTGCTGCGCTTCATCCATTCCGTCATCACCCAGCTTTGGCAGCTTATCAAGATGTTCCTTGATCGCGGCGATTTGAAACGCGAGCGAGCGGGGATTGAACGGATCAAGACCGACAAGATCGCGCACCTGAAGCAGCGCAAGCCCGGTTGAATAGCGCTGGCGGTAGCTGATCTGGACATCGCAAAGCTCAAGCAGCATGAGCAGATCCTCACCGCTCGCGAGATCATTGCCAAACGCGGAGATCAGACGGCACAGCGAAATACCGCGCTCAACCCGTCGTCCAAGATCATGGAAGCGCCACCCCGCTGTTCGCCCCATATTTTCGCTTGCCAGCCCTGCAAACGCCGCGAAACGCGCCTTGAGATTGATATGCTTGGCTTCAGACCGCCCCGGATTGGGGAAGGGCTCATCAAGCAGCCTTGAAAAATCAGGCGACAGGCGCTCACGTGAACCATCACCGATTGAGCGCGCAGAGTTTAGCAAGCTTTTGACGCTTGACCGCGCATAAGGATCATCAAGCGCGGTGGTCAGCATATCAGAGAAAAATGCAGGGCTGTTGCTCAAAACCGCCCCCTCCTCGATCAGCCGGGTACGAATGCGCGCGGCAGTTGCGGCAGGAATTGACGGATCGCCATCGCTGACAATGCCCGAACCTGAGCCCGCACGGACAAGCGCAAGCACCGATTCTCCGCGCTCAAGATAGCGGCCAAGCCAGTAAAGATTATCCGCGACACGGCTCGGCAATGTCCCTGGATTGCGGCGGATGACCGATCCGGCATCGGCACGCAGGAGCGAAACCGCAGCCTGAGGCGCTCCGCCGTGAATAATCACATCGGCTGACCGTGTGCCCACCCCGATCGACGTCGCGCGGACATCGGCAACCGGCCCGATCCGCGCAAACCCGCCAGGCATCACATTCCAGTTGCCATCAGAATCGCGCGCAGCAAAAATGCGCACGGTGAAGGGCCGCGCAATCATCAGCCCGTCGTCAATCACGGGCATTGTCGAAAGCGTTACCACCTCTTGGCCAACATAATCCTGTGGTCGCCGCGCAAGATCGGCAATCAATTCAGCACGCGCTGCGGGATCCAGATCGCCCCCAAGTCGGGCGTCTATCCCGCCAAGCCCGACCGGGAGCGGGCCGAATGCCGAGGAAATGACCATCCCATTGAGCCGCGCGTGAACCTGCGCCGCTGCACCTTCTTGCCCACACCACCATGTCGCGATATTGGGGAGCTTGAGCGGTTCACCCAGCAATATCTTGGCAAGCTTTGGCATAAACGCAGCGAAAATAGGCGATTCGATAATCGCACTTCCGGGAAAATTGGCCACGACCGCCCCGCCCGCCGCCAACGCATCGATCAAACCCGGTACACCAATTGTCGAGTGTGCATCGAGCGTCAGCGGATCAAGCAACTGCGCATCCATCCGCTGCCACAGCGCATCAACGCGTTTCATCCCCTCAATCGTGCGGAGATAAAGCAGATCATCGTGGATGACGAGATCCTCGCCCTCAACCAGCAACAGCCCGAGATAACGCGCGAGATGCGCCTGTTCGGTATAGCTTTGATTAAATCGCCCCGGTGTTAGCAACGCAATACGCGGATCGGTGCGGGCGCACGCCGCCGCAATGCCCTTGCGTAGTTCGGCAAAAAATCCTGCCAACCGTTCAATTTTGAGCGATTCGGAAAGCCCGCCTAGCACATGTGAGGTCGCCAACCGGTTTTCCAACGCATAGCCCGAACCGGCGGGAGAGCGCCCATGATCAGCAAGCACCCGCCATTCGCCGTCTGGCCCGCGCCCAATATCGCAGGCGTAAATATGGAGAAACTTATCCCCAACTGGCGTAATCCCCATCATCGGGCGGAGATAATTGGGACTGCCTGTAAGCACTGCCATTGGCAAAACGCCCGACGTCACGAGCGTCTGTTCACCGTAAATATCGGCGATCAGAAGTTCGGCAAGTTCGGCACGCTGGGCAACACCTGCCGCAATGCCGCGCCATTCCTCTTCACCGATAAGGAGTGGTACTGGCGATAATGGCCACGGACGCTCCTCACTTTCACCGAGCAGGCGGAAACCAATGCCGATTTCGTCAACGCGTCGCTGAATACGTTCCTGCGTAACCGCGACGTCACCGTCACCTGCCTTGAGGACTTCGGCAAGCGCGATATCCCAGGCATTCGCCGCTGATCCGGTGGCGGCGCAGAGCACATCACCAGCCCCTGCCGCGACGCAATAGCGTTCCCGCAACGCCTGTGCGGCGTCCGTTCGGTCAATGATTTGATCGCTCATGCGCGCGCTCCCAACGGGATTTGCTTGACCACAATCATTGCCCAAGGGCAAGCGATGCTCGACTATGCCTAAGCACAAGGTTAGGAGCGTTTGGATGACACATGATCCCTTTGCGCTGTTTGATACATGGTTTGCCGAAGCGCGGGCGAGTGAGATAAATGATTCCAACGCGATGGCACTGGCAACTGTGGGTGCCGATGGCCAGCCCTCGGTACGGATGGTCCTCCTTAAGGGGCACGGCCCCGAGGGCTTTATCTTCTACACCAATTTGGAAAGCCGAAAGGCGGGCCAGTTTAGCGAAAACGGTCAAGTCGCGCTGCTATTCCACTGGAAGTCACTTCGGCGGCAAATACGCATCGAGGGGCCGACGAGCAGCGTATCCGATCCCGTTGCCGACGCTTATTTCGCAACCCGGGGCCGCGACTCACAGCTTGGCGCATGGGCATCTGAACAATCGCGTCCGCTTGAGAGCCGCGCAACCTTTGAAGCCCGCTTTGCCGAAGTGCAGGCGCGCTTTGAGGGACAGCCCGTGCCGCGCCCGCCGCATTGGTCGGGCACGCTGGTCAACCCAACGCGGATCGAGTTTTGGCAAGACCGCGAACACCGCCTTCACGAACGTCGGCTCTTCACGCGCAGTGGCAACGGCTGGAGCGAAGGGCTGCTTTATCCGTGAGTGGCGCGCATAATCATAACCATGACCATAGCCACGCACATTTGCCGCATAATGGCGAACGGGCAAAGCTGACACGCCGCGCCGCGCTTGCCAGCGTGTCGATGGCGCTCTTTTTACTTGGCCTGAAAGCATGGGCGGCGGTTGAGACAGGTTCGGTCTCAATGCTGGGCTCGCTTGCCGATACCGGGCTTGATATCATCGCGTCGCTTGTCACACTTTACAGCGTGCATTTGGCGGCACAGCCTGCCGATCATGATCACCGCTTTGGCCACGGCAAGGCCGAGGCGCTGGCTGCACTTTTCCAGACCGGGATTATTGTCGCATCGGCCATCGCGATTGGCTGGCGTGGGATCAGCCGTTTTGGCAGCGATGCACCGCCCGAAAACCCCGAACTTGGCATAGCGGTGTCGCTGGTAGCAATCATCACAACCTTTGCGCTGATCACGTATCAAAAATATGTTGTGAAGCAGACCGGTTCAGTCGCGATCCATGCCGACCATGTCCATTATTCGAGCGATTTGTTACTCAACACATCAGTGGTCGCAGCGCTGGTGCTCGATTCAATGCTCAAGGTTCGTGGGGCTGACCCGCTGTTCGGCGTTGCTATTGCGGCGTGGTTGATTTGGCACGCGCGCGAAGTTGCTTCAACCGCGATTGACCAGTTGATGGACAAGGAATGGCCACCCGAAAAGCGCGCACGTTTTCTAAGCGTCGCGCAAAGCCATCCTGAGCTGCGCGGCATCCATGATATGCGCACCCGCACCAGCGGCGCGCATGATTTTGTCCAGTTTCACGTCTGGGTTGATCCCGCGATGACTGTGCTTGAGGCACACCGCGTTATGGATGAGGTTGAGGCCAAGCTGATGGCCGAATTTCCCGGAACCGAGGTTTTGATCCATCCCGATCCCGAAGGCCATGCGCCTGAAGAACTGGGCTATATTCCCTCACAGTCGGTTGAGCATTAACCCGCTTCAAACCCTAAACGCTTTGCAATCTCAACCGGATCACCCGGAGCATCGCCGCGCGCGCTACGTCCGCGATTGGCGAATCTAATCCGCAAATCCTTTTCCCACAACGTCAGGCGTGACGGGGTAATGGGGCAGACAAGATTGGGGATGGGAAGCTGCGCGCGCCATTTACGCCGCATATAATTCCAGGCTTCAGCATAACCACCACCAAGATTGACCACCGGGCGACTGTGATGAACAACCGGTGCATCAACCACCCATGTGCTCAATCCCGCAGTCTTCGCCGTCAGGATAATATCGGCTGCATAAAGATGAAAACTTGGCAGCCCGGTATCAAAGCGGATGCCCGAATCACGGCGAATGATGATGATCAATTCATCAAGCGTTGCCGCGCGTGCCGGAAGTGCGGCCTCGCCCGCGATCAATCGCGCGTTGCCCGAGCACCAGACTTGACCGATCACTGCCCCGCTATCCGTACCGCCAACAACGCCTGCGACCGCCCAATCAGGCACCGTCTGGCTCAACCACTCAAGCGCTTGCGTGATCCGTGCGGCAAAGCCCGTTGGCAAATACACGTCTTGGTGCGCAAGCAACAACCACGGCGCATCACATTCATCAAGCGCCTGATTATATGCGGTACCGGCGGTTGCGAAGCCTTCATAGGTTTTGAGACTGAGTGTTTTGTCCACGATGTCAGGCGATCGGGCAAGGCAGTCAGCAAGGATCGCGCGGTCATTCACCGCAGCCGCGACGGCAATCATGCCGCGCGCCGCGCCGGTAAAAACCGCAGCACCATGCCAATCATTTGCGTGCGCACATCGGGTGGCAAAATCCGGTAAGCAGCGGCGCTTGCGACACTGACCAGCGCCGCCGCGCCTGCCCACCAGAGCGGCTCAATTATCGCCAATCGGCTTGACAATATAACGGCGGCGACCAGCAGAATGAGCGACCCGCCAAGCGCTGGCGCGGCTTCAATCCGGTGATCCACGGCAAGCGACTGCATTATGAAATCAACCCCAAAGCGGGCAGCGAGCGCAACCGCGCACCCGACAATGCCGTAACCGATCATAGCCACATAAAGCGCGCCAAGGTAGAGCGGAATTTGGAGCAGCAATATCAGCGTGACCGTGCGTGGCCGCCCCGCCGCCTGCAACTGCGTGAAGGGTACGAGCGCCATCGCGTTGCACCAAAACCCGATGAGCAATATCCGTCCGACCGGGGCCGACTGCGCCCCGATTTCGCGCCCAACCCAAAGATTGAGAAACGGCTCCATTGCAAAAATGCCGATCATCACGGGGAGTGTGATTGTCGCCGCGAGCGTCAGCAGCGCCTTTTTGTTAATAATCCGCGATTCTTCGGCGCTGGCTAAAGTCAGCTTGGGGAAAAGTGCGTTGGTGAGCGAACCCGGGATAATCGCAAGCTGCTTCGCAATCTGAAACTGCACATGATAAAGCCCAAGCGGCACTGCGCCGAGGACATTGCCAATCGCGAACCGGTCCACAATCACCAGCATCGGCCCGATCAGACCGTTGAACGATACCCAGCCACCATAGCGAAGCAGCGCCAGCACAGTGTTTCGCTCTGTTTTTGCCGCATGTCCGGCGGTAAATTCGCGCACGCAAATCCGCCAGAGCGCGGTGAGCGCGATAGCACGCGAGAACAGCGCGGCGATCAAAAGCCCACTCAGAGTTGGCCCCCAGATCAACGCAACACCGAGCGGGAGCAATTGGAACAGGATCGTCGTCACCGCCGAAATGACATTGGTTTCGAGGAACTTCTCGCGCCCCTGAAGCGCGCCGGTCAACACGCCGGTCAATGTTGCGACGGGCACCGAAAGCGCGAGCAGCGGCACCGCATCCAGAATTTCGGGGCGCAGCGTTTCAGCGACTTTGAAATAATAAGCAAAATAGACATGCGCCGCCACCCAGAGCAGCAGCCCGCCGATCACACCCATCCCGACATTGACGATCAGCGCACCCCAAAGTGTCGCGGCGCGGTCTTCGGGCCGGGCATCACGCTGCGCCGCAATCCGAAACGCCGTCGCCTTGCCAAGGCCAAGGTCAAACAGCCCGAAATAGCCAAGCAGCAACCAGGCAAGCGAAAGAATCCCGACGCGCTCTATCCCGACAAGATGAATATAGAGCGGGACGGTAACAAAGGTCAGGACGAGCGGAACAACCGAGCCTATTATATTATAGCTCGTAAAGCGCCCGATACTCAAAGGCTTAGGGCCCTAACCCGCACGGTCAGCCAGATCGAGCAGCGATTTGCCGTAGCTGGTTTTGGCAAAAAATTCGCCGCGCGCGCGGAGCTGGCCACGGTCAATAAAACCTTGGGTAAAAGCAATTTCTTCAAGGCAGGCAATTTGCGAGCCCGTCCGCTTCTGGATCACGCGGACAAATTCGGACGCCTCAAGCAGGCTGTCATGCGTGCCGGTATCAAGCCAGGCATAGCCGCGCCCCATCTGCTCAACATAGAGTTCATCCATTTCCATGTACATGCGGTTGAGATCGGTTATCTCAAGCTCGCCGCGCGCCGAGGGCTTTACCTTAGCCGCCAGATCGCAGACGCGGTTATCGTAGAAATAGAGCCCAGTTACCGCCATGTCAGACTTTGGTGCTTTGGGCTTTTCCTCAATGCTGAGCGCACGGCCCTCATGATTGAGTTCAACCACGCCGTAAGCGGTGGCATCATCAACGCGGTAGCCAAACACCGTCGCGCCCACCGTCCTTGCACGCGCATTGGCAAGCAGTGTTGTGAGGCCAGCGCCGAAGAATATATTATCACCAAGGACAAGTGCTGCGGGCTGATCCCCGACAAAATCGCGACCGATCAGGAAGGCCTGCGCCAAGCCTTCGGGTTTTGGCTGAACGGCATATGATATCGCCAGCCCAAGCTCTTCACCGCTACCGAACAATCGCCGGTAATTATCAATATATTCGGGCGATGAAATAATCAGGATTTCGCGGATTCCGGCCATCAGCAGCACCGACATCGGATAATAGATCATCGGCTTATCATAGATTGGCAGCAACTGCTTGTTGATCGCAAGCGTCGCGGGATGGAGGCGTGTGCCCGATCCACCCGCCAAAATAATGCCCCTCATGCTTTGGCCTTTCTTGTGCCGACTGTGCCAAGCCGCTCGTTCAATATATCGCCGATTGCATCATGCCAATGGCGCGCGGTGATCCCAAAATCCTTGGCGATGCGCGTTGTATCGAGTTGCGAATTGGCAGGACGGCGCGCAGGCGTTGGATATTCACTCGTCGCGATTGCCTTGAGTCGTGGGGCTTTTAACCCCCTCGCCTCGACCTTGGCAAAGATGAAAGCAGCCAGATCATGCCATGTCGCGCTACCGCTGTTAACGAAGTGCCATGTGCCCGAAGGAGATACGCCGTCCCGAGTCATGCGCGCAGCAATGCTGAGCACAGCCTCGGCAATGTCGGGCGCGCTGGTTGGACAGCCGACCTGATCATTCACCACGCCAATCTCGTCGCGCTCACACGCCAGACGCAGCATCGTATCAACAAAATTGCCGCCACCCGCGCTCAACACCCAAGCCGTGCGAATGATCGCATGCGCAGGATTGTAAGCGCGCACCGCAGCCTCGCCCGATTCCTTTGACGCCCCGTACACACCGAGCGGATAGACCGGATCATCCTCAATATAGGGCGAGGCTTTGCCGCCATCAAAAACATAATCTGTCGAAAGATGAATGATCGGTATCGCACGCCGTGCGGCTTCGCTCGCAAAAATGCCGGGTGCCACCCGGTTGATCCCGTTGGCGAGTGCGGGTTCGGATTGGGCTTTGTCAACGGCGGTGTAGGCCGCGCAGTTGATAATGATTGACCAATCATCCGCATCCACAGCGGCCACAATTTCATCAACCTTGGTAAGGTCAAGCCTATCGCGTGCAGGAGCATAGACCGTAAAGCCCCGCCGTTCCGCCGCTTTGGCAATTGCCGCCCCGATCTGGCCTGTTCCGCCAGTAAGCAATGCCTTTTTCATGGCCTCGTTAGCCCCAGTCTTTCACCTGCATAGGCACCCGAAAGGATGTCACGCCACCAGCCTTCATTAGTGAGATACCAGCGGATTGTCTTGTCGATTCCGCTCTCGAAGCTTTCAAGCGGAGCCCAGCAGAGATTGCGTTCAAGCTTGGCTGCATCAATCGCATAGCGGAAATCATGCCCCGGGCGGTCAGCAACATAGGTGATTTGTTCGCGGTAGGATTTACCGTCGGCGCGCGGGCGGATCGCATCAAGCTGATCACAGATGATATGGACAATCGAGAGGTTGGTGCGCTCTGCGCGCCCGCCGATCATATAGCTTTCGCCAACTGTACCGCGTTCAAACACCGCCTGAAGCGCGCGAACATGATCATCAACATAGAGCCAGTCGCGGATATTTGCGCCCGTTCCGTAAACCGGCAGCGGCGCGCCATCGAGGCATTTGATGATCATCAACGGGATCAGTTTTTCGGGAAAGTGATACGGCCCGTAATTGTTCGAGCAATTGGTGACCACAATCGGCAGGCCGTAAGTATGGTGCCATGCCCGCACCAGATGATCCGATCCAGCCTTTGATGCCGAATAAGGCGATCGCGGATCATAGGCTGTGCTTTCCGTGAAATAACCATCATCACCAAGCGCGCCGAACACCTCATCGGTCGAAATATGGTGGAAGCGAAACGCCGCCTGAGCGTCAGCATTCAGCGTGCGCCAATAATCAAGCGTCGCGCTCAGAACCGAAAATGTACCGACAAGGTTGGTTTGTATAAATGCCACCGGGCCATCAATTGAGCGATCAACATGCGATTCCGCCGCGAGGTGTGTCACAATATCCGGCTGAAAGTCAGCAATCAACGCCGCCATCCGCGCGGTATCGCAAATATCGGTCTGTTCGAAACGGTAACGGTTTGAATGGGCGACACCGGCCAGTGAGCTCAGATTTCCGGCATAGGTCAGCGCGTCAACATTGAGCACATGATAATCGCTGTTGCCAATCAAATGGCGAACAAGCGCTGAACCGATGAACCCTGCCCCGCCTGTGACGAGGATTTTCTTTGAAATTGTCATGCTTATTGCTCGATGCGGACAAGTGGAAGGAGTGGACGCCCATCATAGGCAAAATCGGCGCGCGTATCGGCCAATGCTGGCAGACCCGCATCTTTGTGCGATAGCAGCGGCACCGCACCCGCCAGCGGCCAATCAATGCCAAGCGCTGGATCATTCCAGATAATCCCGCCATCGGCCTCGGGCGCGTAATGGGCATCAACCTTATACATAACCTCTGTATCGGGGGTAAGCGTTAGGAAACCATGCGCAAAGCCTGCCGGAATAAACAACTGATCGCCATTTTCGCCCGAAAGTTCTGCCGAAACCCACGCCCGATAGGTCGGCGAAGCCTTTCGGATATCAACCGCGACATCAAAAATCGCCCCGCGCGTACAGCGGACGAGCTTGGCCTGCGCATATGGAGGGGTCTGGAAATGCAGGCCGCGCAACGTGCCCGCAGCCGATGATAGTGAATGATTATCCTGGCAGAAGCTGACGTCAACACCCCAACCCGCGAAACGCTCCGCATTCCAGCTTTCGCTAAACCAGCCACGCGCATCGCCAAATCGGCGCGGACGAACAAGCAATACGGACAAAAAACGCTCCCAAGCTGTATCGGATCGCCGCGAACAACCACAGCGATGCCGCTTTGGCAAGCCGCCAAGTTGGTGAACGGCACCCTGTTTCAACAAGCCCGCCCGCCCAAGTAATTTTCTTTGTCAGATCGTCTATTCGTTGTAACATCTGAAATGGTTAGAGTCGTTGCGTAGGGGAATGCGGGACGGGAACAATAAAATGCCGGGAGAGGGTCGCGCGCGCGAACAAATATATCGGGCGTTTATCAGTTACAGCCACCGCGATGATGCCATCGCCCGCACGCTGCACAAGCGGCTTGAAACCTATCCCCTGCCCAAATATCTGATCGATACACAAACGGCGCGCGGGCCGGTGCCAAAGCAACTGACGCCGATCTTTCGTGATCTTGACGAACTATCCGCCGCCGATGATCTGAGCGCCGAGATCAAAGCTGCGCTCGCAAGATCCGAAGTGCTGATCATCCTCGCCTCGCCCGCTGCCAAGGCATCAAAATGGGTCAATCTCGAAATCGAGACATTCCGCGCACTCCACGGCAACGCGCGCCCGGTGCTCGTTGCGCTCATCGAGGGAGAGCCCGTCGACGCCTTTCCGCCTGCGCTGACAGCGAATGGCCATGAACCCGTCGCCGCCGATTTCCGCAAAAGCGCGCCCGGCGGCAAGCGGCTCGCGCTGCTCAAGCTCGTCGCGGGGATCACCGCCGCGCCGCTCGACGCGCTCGTCCAGCGCGACGCCCAGCGCCAATATCGCCGCGTGACCGCCATCACGGGCAGCGCGCTCGCCGCTGTCCTAGTCATGGCGCTGTTACTTGTTGTCGCGCTCCGCTCCCAAGCCGAGGCAGAGCGACAACGGCAGGAAGCAGAAGGGCTCGTCGAATATATGCTCACCGATTTGCGCGACCGTTTGAAAGGGGTGACAACGCTCAATGTGATGACGTCTGTGAACGAGCGCGCAATGAAATATTATGGGGGGCAGAAGGCGCTTGATGGGCTGCCAGCGGAGAGCCTCGAACGCCGCGCCCGGATTTTGCACGCCATGGGCGAGGATGATCAAAAACGCGGCCAATTCAAATTGGCACTGCGTAAATTTTTGGAAGCTCACAGAACTACCGCTGCATTGTTATCACAGAAGCCGGACGATCCCGACCGGATTTTTTCACATGCACAGAGCGAGTACTGGATCGGAAATGGCGCACAGAAAGCGGATGAAATAAAACAAGCAATGCTACAATACCGGCGTTATCAAGAATTATCAATTCAACTTGAGAAATATGAGCCAAACAAATTCAGATCGTTGATGGAGCGCGGATATGCCGAAAACAATATTGGTATATTATTAATAAATAATTTGAATAAGCCTCGTGAAGCGATAAATTATTTTAAAAAATCTCACCTCTTTTTTAATAATGCTTTGATCGCGTTCCCTGGTAATTCTAAAGCCCAGTTTCAGATTGCTGATGCACTCGCATGGCGAGCAGATTGCCATTTAGCTATTGGTGATAGGCAAGCCGCTCGAGTCCTGCGCTTGAAAGAACTTGACATAAAAATTAGGCTATTATCAGAAGATCCCAACAATGTGGCAATCAAACGATGGCTTGTTGGCTCATATAGAGCTTTGGCAGCTATTGATTTTGACCAAATTGAAATTTCGCGCATCCATTTAATTAAGGCAAAAAAAATTTCAAGTCAGCTCGTTATTGCTGATAATTCAAATTTTGAGTGGAAGCTATTAAACAATAAGGTGAATCAAGATCTGGAAAAATTAGAAAATTTAAAACTAGAGAATGGAGAAGGTTTATGACTAGTATAATGATTTCAGAATTCGATGCATTTATAAAAAATAGAAGATCGGTTTTTGAAATTCCAGCTGCAGAACCATTAGATGTGATAGCTGCAGATTTTGCTGAAAAAACCGCGTCCATTGGTAACAATATGTGGTTTTTTGGTGATGATCCGGCGAATAAAAATATGAATACTATAGTAGGAACGGGCACAGTTACAGATATTGACATAGTTTATTTGATTGGAATTAAATATAAAGATAATGGACTATTAAAAGTGTGTCAATTGCAAAATAGTATTTCTAATTCTCCAGAAAAGACTCTTAAATCATGTGCCGAGCAAATGATTGGCGTATTTGATACTAATCAAGAACACATTTTTAGATATCAGTATAATTTTAAAGACATGAGATTTCAGGAAAAATGTTATTTAATATATTGTCTATTTAATGAAACAAATGCATTTTTACCGGTGGGCCAATTTACAGGCACTAGACCACTCATGTTTTTGCCTAAAAAACCAAACGGACTACAATCTAGAGAATTTGATCAAAATAAGACGTTTAACATGCTTACCAATGAGGTTTATTATTTGAATGGAAAGCCGTTAAGTTGTATTCAGATTATAAATCAATATAAAGATAAAAATGGTAGTGGTATGAAAAAAGGCGATCAATCGACAAATTACTATTTCGAACTATATGTTGCTCAAAAACTGGAAAATGGCGATATGTTTACCCCTTTTGAGATAGTCATATTTGACCCGACAACGGGTAATGACGGGCCAAAGTGACGGAGAACATTCAAAATTGGCGAGGGTGGATACAGAATTTAATTTTTCGCTTTTTTGTGCCGCGGGCGTGGTTTCGCCTGTATAATTGCTCATGACCCCCCTTCCCCTCATAACCGAGCTCGA
>JBBTEI010000067.1:0-9703 GCA_038042405.1 Pseudomonadota bacterium | reverse complement strand
GCCATGCCGAACGCATGTGTGACCGGCTGTCAATCATCGCCAAGGGGCAGGTGCGTTTTGAAGGCAGCGTCGATGATGCGCGCAGCACCCTGCCTATGCGCGCGCATTATATGCCGTGTTCAGGGGTTGAAGCGGTTGGCACGTTGCTGCCTGCTGATGCTGAACGCAGCGAAAGCGGCTGGCGCTTTACCGTGCCTGATGGCGGCGCGGAAGCATTGCTTTTAAAGCTGATCCAGAATGGCCACGGCGTTGCCGGTCTCACGATGGAGCGGCCAAGCCTGCACGATGCTTTCGTTAAAATCGTCGGAATGAGTGCCACCCAAGCTACAGAGGCGCTGGCATGAACCACACACTCAACCAAATCGTCGTGATCGCGCGACGCGATTTTATGGCGGTTGTGGCAACGCCTACCTTTCTACTGTTTCTACTCGCCCCATTCTTCATGCTCGGAATCAGTGTCGCGAGCGGATTTGGCGGGGCATATCTTGCCAAATCGTCGGTCAGCAAGCGTCAGATGGTGGCCATCGTCAGCCCTGCCGATACCACACTGTTAACCGCGAACAATGAAGCGGTGCGCAAACGGCTTTATGGCCCCGGCAATGGTCTCGCCGATTTGCACATTGCTGCACCCGAAGCTGACATATCGGCGCAACAGGCCGCGCTGTTTGCCAGCAAGGATATTGACGTCACCGCGATTCTGCGCGGGCCGCTGACTGCGCCCGTCATCACCCACCAAAAGGGTGAGGATCGCAGCGCACGTTTTCTGGCGACGCTGTCTGAAGAAACCCTCCGCGCGCAGCGGCTTGGCGGATCACCTAACACGCTCTTGAGCGCAGCCAAAATTACCGAGATCGTCCAAAAAGTACCGACCAAAAGCCGCCAGCAGAAAACGGGATTTGGCGCGGTTGTTGTCATTTTCATCCTGACACTGATGCTAGCGAGCCAAGCCGTCGGCATGATGGCCGAGGAAAAAAGCAACAAAGTGCTCGAAATCCTTGCCGCCGCAGTGCCGCTGGAGGCGGTGTTCTTCGGCAAACTGGTCGGTCTGTTCGGCGTCGCTTTGCTCTTCGTTGCGTTCTGGGGCACTCTTGCTGCGGTTGGAGCAAGCTTCATTCCACCGAGCCTTGGTTTGATCGCTTTTGCGCCGACTATTGGACTGGTTCCATTCGTGATCCTTGGTGCGTGCTATTTCGCGATGGCCTATATGCTGCTCGGCGCAGTATTCCTCGGGATTGGCGCGCAGGCCTCAACCATGCGCGAAATCCAGATGTTGTCGCTTCCTATCACGATCATTCAGATGGCGATGTTTGGCCTCGCGTCAGCAGCGGCAAACAATCCTGACTCTACAATCGCGCGTGTCGCCGAAATTTTCCCGTTCAGTTCGCCCTTTGCGATGGCGGCGCACGGCGCAACTGATCCGGCGCTTTGGCCACATATGCTTGCACTTGGCTGGCAAGGGCTTTGGGTAGCGCTGACGATCTGGCTTGCGGCACGCCTGTTCCGCGCAGGCGTTCTGAATTCAGGCGGAGGTTTTTGGGCGGCCTTCGCTCGACACCCCACAACCCGGTCAGCAAAAAAACCAGCTTGATCGAAGCACCATTGACAATGCTGTGAATAGTAGCATTCTGCAACCTTGTTTTTGAAGCAACGTAAGGATTCGGTTATGGCGACAGCGTTTCAGGTGGAAAATGAAGTGGTGGCCAAAGTCGATCCGCTCGACGTGACCCGCCCGCATCTTTATCATGATGACACATGGCACGCGCCCTTCCGTGAGCTTCGCGCCAAGACTCCGGTCTATTATTGCGAAAATTCGCCGTTCGGATCGTACTGGTCGGTCTCAACCTATAAACCGATTGTCCATATTGAGGCGCTTCCCAAAATATTTTCCTCAAGCTGGGAATATGGCGGCATCACCGTGGCTGGCGACGCAGGCACAGTACAAGAATCCGAAGTGCGGATGCCAATGTTCATTGCGATGGATCCGCCCAAGCATCAGGCCCAGCGCCGCACCGTTGCCCCGGCCTTCACACCAAGCGAGATTGACAGGATGCGCAGCGAAGTGCGCGAACGCACCGGTGCAGTGCTTGACTCGCTTCCCATCGGCCAAGCGTTTGATTGGGTTGATAAAGTATCGATTGAACTCGCAACGGGAATGCTCGCCAAGCTGTTTGACTTCCCTTGGGCGAACCGCGAAAATCTCACCCGCTGGTCAGATGTGCTAGGCGATATCCGCATGTTTGAAACAGTCGAAAAACGCCAATTCCGCCTGCAAAATGCCTTTGAAATGGGCATGGCCTTCCGCCAGCTTTGGGATTCGAAGAAGGATCAGCCGCCTTCAAATGATCTCATTTCGATCATGCTCAATTCGGATGCGATGGCCGAAATGGATGAGGGCGAATTTATGGGGAACCTCATCCTCCTTATCATCGGTGGCAATGATACCACGCGCAACACGATGAGCGCGTTTGCCTACGGCCTCAATCAATTCCCCGATGAGCGCGCCAAGCTTGAGGCCAATCCAGAGCTTGCAAGCAATGCGCTGAGCGAGCTGCTCCGCTGGCAAACCCCGCTCGCGCACATGCGCCGTACCGCACTTGAAGATGCCGAAGTCGAGGGGCAGATGATCAAGAAAGGCGATAAGCTCGCGCTCTGGTATCTCTCGGCCAATCGCGATGAAAGCATCTTCCCCGACGCCGACAAGATCATCATCGATCGCGAAAATGCGCGGCGGCATCTTGCCTTTGGTTATGGCATCCACCGCTGTGTCGGAGCGCGCGTGGCGGAGTTGCAACTGCTCATTCTGATCGAGGAAATGGCCAAACGCCGCCTTCGTGTGAATGTGCTGAGCGAGCCCGTGCGGGTGAGCGGCTGCTTCGTCCATGGTTACAGCAAGATGATGGTAGAACTCAGCCGCTATTAGGCGCAGTATCAACCCATAATAATGAGTCGCCAAACTGACATTTTAAGGAGAATGAGACTATGGCGACCATGTTGAAGTCCGAAATAGATCTGGTTGATCCCCTCGACGTCAGCCGCGCCGAACTTTACACCGAACATAAATGGCATGAACCATTTCGCACGCTTCGCGAAACGGCACCGGTCTATTGGTGTAAAAATAGCAAGTTTGGCTCTTATTGGTCGGTCTCATCCTATAAAGCGATCCAGCATGTTGAGGCCTTGCCTGATATTTATTCGTCAGATTGGGAAGTTGGCGGCATAACCATTTCTAACCGACTTGAAGGTGGCAACGATATTCAATTGCCAATGTTCATCGCGATGGATCGCCCTAAGCATACCGAGCAGCGCCGTACTGTAGCCCCGGCCTTTACACCAAGCGAAATGCAGCGGATGGCGGATGATATCCGGCGACGGACGGGCGAAT
This sequence comes from Pseudomonadota bacterium, assembly GCA_038042405.1. Classification (GTDB taxonomy): domain Bacteria; phylum Pseudomonadota; class Alphaproteobacteria; order Sphingomonadales; family Sphingomonadaceae; genus Aquisediminimonas. Next base: position 6,321 of record JBBTEI010000067.1, on the reverse strand, counting down.
TGCTAGACAACTTGCCCTACGGCGAAAAGTTCGATTGGGTCGATAAAGTATCGATTGAACTGACGACGGGAATGCTCGCGCTGCTCTTTGATTTTCCGTGGGAGGATCGCCGCAAGCTGACCTTCTGGTCTGACTGGGCAGGCGATATTGAACTCGCACAAGATGCCTCGCGGCTTGAAGAGCGGATGGGCCATTTGTATGAGATGGGTGCCTATTTCAAACGGCTGTGGGATGAGCGGGTTGATAAGGAACCAACGCCTGATCTTATTTCAATGATGATCCATAGCGAAGCCATGAAAGACATGGGCGAGATGGAATTTATGGGCAATCTTGTGCTCCTCATAGTCGGCGGCAATGATACCACGCGCAACACGATGTCCGCCATCGCGTACAGCCTTGATAAATTTCCCGATCAGCGCGCACTCCTCGAAAATGATCCCTCGATCATTGCGACAGCCGCAAGCGAGTTTATCCGCTGGCAAACCCCGCTCGCGCACATGCGGCGCACCGCGACGCAGGATACTGAGCTTGAAGGGCAAAAGATCAAAAAGGGCGATAAGGTCGTCCTCTGGTATATCTCGGCTAACCGCGATGAAAGCGTATTTCCTGACGCCGATAAGCTAATCCTCACCCGCGAAAATGCGCGGCGACATCTGGCATTCGGCTATGGTATCCACCGCTGCGTCGGCGCGCGGCTTGCCGAACTTCAGGTCGCCACGCTGCTGGAAGAAATGGCAAAACGGCGGATGCGCGTAAATGTAATTGGCGAGCCCGTCCGCGTCTCGCAGAGCTTCGTCAATGGCTATAAGTCAATGCAGGTTGAGCTGAGCAAATATTAGGAGAGGCAAAGCCATGGCAACTGCATTGGAACCGGTCGTAGAGACGGTTGACCCCCTCGATGTAAGCCGCGCGGAACTTTACGCCGAGCACCGCTGGCATGGGCCTTTCCGCCGCCTGCGCGCAGAAGCGCCAGTCTATTACTGCGCAAACAGCGAATTTGGGCCGTACTGGTCGGTTTCGACTTATAAGCCAATTGTCCATGTCGAGGCGTTGCCTGATATCTTCTCCTCTTCATGGACAAACGGCGGCGGCGTCAGCATTGCTGATCGCAATCCCGGCGATAAACCGATGCCGAGTTTCATCAGCATGGATAGACCCAAGCACACCGACGAACGGCGCAGTGTTTCGCCAGCTTTCACGCCAAGCGAGATGGCGCGCTTAAGCGCCAACATCCGGCTGCGCACCGCCGAGATTCTCGATACACTGCCGTTCGGCGAACGCTTTGATTGGGTTGACAGCGTTGCGATTGAACTCACCACCCAGATGCTTGCCATCCTGTTTGATTTTCCTTGGGCCGACCGGCGGCTGCTCACCTTCTGGTCGGATTGGGCGGGCGATGTAGAGATCATAAAAGACCCTTCGAAAAACGCCGAACGCATCGGCTATTTGCATGAAATGGGCGCCTATTTCAAAAAACTGTGGGATGCGCGCTCGGCCAATCCTGATGGCAGCGATCTTTTGTCGATAATGATCCGCAGCGAGGCGATGCGCGGCATGGACGCGCAGGAATTTATGGGTAATCTCATTCTCTTGATTGTTGGCGGCAATGATACCACGCGCAATACGATGTCGGGGCTCGCTTATACACTCGACAAATTTCCTGATCAGCGGGCCGCACTTGAGGCGGATCCAGCGCTGATCCCCGGTGCAGTCAGCGAAATCATCCGCTGGCAAACCCCGCTCGCGCATATGCGGCGTACCGCGCTCTGCGATACCGAACTTGACGGGAACAGCATCAAAAGAGGCGATAAGGTCGTCCTCTGGTACATCTCGGCCAACCGCGACGAAAGCGTTTTTCCCGATGCTGACAAATTGATCATCACCCGCGAAAACGCCCGGCGGCATTTGTCTTTTGGTTACGGTATTCACCGCTGCGTCGGGGCGCGGTTGGCCGAGCTTCAAGTAACAATCCTGCTTGAAGAAATTGCCAAGCGGCGTATCCGCGTTAACGTAATGGAAGAGCCTGTTCGCGTAGCACAAAGCTTCGTCAACGGTTACCGGTCAATGCCTGTGGAGCTCAGTCGCTACTAATATGGATATCAATGAAAACCCGCTAGGTTATCGGTTTAACCCGCTCATTGCGGTCGATGCGATTCGCAACCTGATACGTAACAAAGAGGATACGGCGCAGGTGTTCCGCTTACTTGTGGCGCTGCGCGGTAATACCTTCGCACGCAACTTCAAGCGGTTTGAAGCATCGCCAGTTGGTGCGCGCGTGCTGGCCAACAAGGAAGATCTGGTCGATGTCTTGAGCGACCGCGCCTATTTAGAAAGCTTGCCCAAGGGCAGCCTTAGCCATGCGCTTATCACTTTTTTCGATAGTTGTGGAATATCCCCGCAAGGATTGAACGATGCCGCGCATGAGGCTGGCCTAAACGACCAACACTTCCCTGAAGACCTTGTGCGCTATGCCGGACGCCTCCGTGTGCAACATGACCTGTGGCATGTGATCGGCGGCTATGGATGCGATGGCTTTGGTGAAGTCTGTAACCTTGCCTTTTCTTACCCACATTCAAAGAATATTGGCATGATGGTTCTCGCGATTGTGGGCGCACACAATTACGCCAAGGCCTTCCCCGGTGAGCCAATCCGCTCCGCCATGTGGGAAGGCTATCAACGCGGCAAACGCCTTATTTGGTTGATCGGAGTCGATTGGGAAAAACTGCTGCCACTCCCTCTGGAAGACGTGCGCAAAACACTTGGTGTCACTGATACACCAAAGCGCTACATGGCGGCCCCGCGCGTGATCGCCGCATCGGGAACAATGGCCCCGATAGCGGCTTAGAAACAACACAGTGAAAAACCATGATCGTCAGCGACGCGGCTCAAGATAACCGCCACGTATAGCCGCTACTCGCCAGCGCCCTGTTTCGGTCCCAACCCTTCGCGCAGCATGACATTGGCAATGCGCGCAACATCGCCAATGTCCCGGCCATCCGACCACACGCCGTAACGCAGGCCCAAAAATACGTTCATACCAACAATTGCCCAAGCATGAACCTCTTCAACATCACCGCGAACTTCACCACGCGTCGCTGCATCTTTCAGGCTGGAAACATAGCCCGCCACAGTGTTTTCATAATGCGTTCGGTAGCTGGCCGGATCGACAAATTCGGCCTCGTCGATGATACGGTAAAGCTCTTTATGTTCGCGGACAAAAGCGATGAACGCAGCGAGGCCAAGTTCTTCGCCAGCAAGGCGGTCAGCCGCCTGCTGGATTACCGGCCCGACGGTCGCCCTCACTTGGCCTGACATATCCTGCACCAGTGCGCGGAAAACCGAATCCTTTGAATCAAAATAAGTATAGAAACTGCCTAGCGCAACGCCCGCGCGCGCCGTAATTCCCACAATCGAGCTCTCGTGAAAACCCTTTTCGCCAAATTCCAACGCTGCGGCGTCAAGGATTGCCCGCAAGGTGCGCCGCCCCCGGTCAGTTCGCGGGGTTTTATCAGACACCGTAATTGTGGCGCTTTTGCCACTATCGCTCGCCATTCTGTCGCCTTTCAAAACACAAAGTTGAAACATGGTTCATGTTTCATTATATCGCTATCTACTGCTTAGACAAGCTATGGAGAGGCCGGTATGAAACATCCAATATTATTCCGCACATTTATGTTGGCAGGGGCTGCACACGCGCTGTTGGCCGCCAATCCGGCACTGGCGCAAGCCACCGCCGACGGGGCTTCTGATGGCGGCGATATTGTTGTCACGGCGCGTCGCCGCGAAGAAAATTTGCTTGATGTTCCCGTCGCGATAACCGCCTATTCAGGCGTCGCGCTTGAGCGCAGCGGCGCGATCGACATTACCGCAATTTCGGACACAACGCCAAACGTCACGCTCGAAAACTCGCGCGGCACCAATTCGACGCTAACCGCATTTATTCGCGGCGTCGGCCAGCAGGATCCGGTGGCCGGATTTGAAGCCGGTGTCGGCATCTATGTTGATGATGTGTATCTCAACCGCCCGCAGGCCGGCATCCTCGATATTTATGATGTCGAGCGGATCGAGGTGCTGCGCGGGCCGCAAGGCACGCTTTATGGCCGCAACACGATTGGTGGCGCGGTCAAATATGTTACGAGGCGACTGTCCGAAGATTTTTCGCTAAAACTGCGCGCAACTTACGGCGAATATGATCAGGCAGACGGCGTGGCCACCATCAGCGCGCCCATCGGCGATATGGTACGTGTGGGTGCTTCGGTTGCCCGTCTCAGCCGGGGCGGTTTTGGCGATAATCTCAACATCGCCGGCGTCGAAAATTACAATAAAGATATTTGGGCGGGCCGTGCAACGCTCGAGCTTGGCGAGGCTGATGACAGCTTTCTGATCCGCATCACTGGCGACTATACCCGCGACAAATCCGATCCGCGCAACGGTCACCGCTTGATTCCGAGCTTGCTGACCAACACGCCGGTTCTCAAGGATGTGTTTGATACGCGCGCCGGGCTCAATACGCCCAAGCAGGATGTTGAAGCTTACGGCGTCGCATTCAACGTGAAGGCCGCATTGACCGACACCGTCACATTGCGCAGCATCAGTTCGTACCGTCGCGACAAATCTTTTACTCCAATTGATTTTGATGCACTACCTGCGGTCGATGTTGATGTGCCTGCGCTCTATCGCAACAGCCAGATCAGCCAAGAAGTGCAGCTACTTTACGAAGGTGACAAACTCCAAGGGCTCGTGGGATTCTATTATCTTGATGCAAAAGCGGTGACGGCGTTTGACGTGTTGTTGAGCACGACATTGCCCAATCTCAATGCGTTCACCTTCGGCGACGTCCGCACCGATACCATCGCCATTTTCGGTGATTTCACTTATGATGTGACCGATCAGATCGCGGTTTCGGTGGGCGGTCGCTACACCCGTGACACGCGCAATTCGCAGATATTGCGCCAGACGCGTTTCGGCCTCTCGCCGGAATTTGGCGGTAACGCGATTACGGCTGCGACAACTTCAGACTTCCGTGGCAAGGCGACCTTCAAAGAGTTCACGCCGCGCGCCTCGGTAACTTTCAAGCCATCGACCAACCAAACCATCTACGCCTCCTATTCAAAAGGATTCAAAGGTGGGGGATTTGATCCACGCGGCCTCACCACCGCCGCACCTGACGTCAATCGTGATGGTGTGCGCAGCCAGCAAGAAATTTTTGATTTCCTGTCATTCGATCCCGAAACCGTCGACAGCTATGAGCTTGGCTGGAAAGCATCAGTATTTGATCGTCGCCTGCGTTTTGCGCTCGCGGGCTTTTATGCCGACTATAAGGACGTCCAGATTCCCGGATCGGCAGGTTTTGATTCGAACGGCGACGGCACGAATGACACCTTCATCGGCGTCACCACCAACGCCGCCAAAGCACGGATTAAAGGTATCGAGCTTGAAACTGTCGGCGTAATCGCACGCGATTTTGCGGGTAACGGTTCGTCGCTCAATTTCACGGGTACGCTTGGCTATATTGATGCAGAATACCGGCGCTTCATTGATAATTTTGGCAATGATGTCGCCAATGTCCGTGCGATCCAAAACACCCCAAAATGGACACTTAGCGGCACGATCGATGCTGCGCTGCCACTTGGCGGGGGCACCTTCCGGCCGTCGGCAACGCTCTCTTATCGCAGCAAAACCAACCAGTTCGAAGTGCCAAGCCCCTTCCTTGACCAAAAGGGCTACAGCCTGCTTGATGCCAATCTGGTCTGGAGTGATGCCAGCGACCGCTATTCAATCGGGCTCCACGGTAAAAACCTCGCGAACAAGAAATATATCACTTCAGGCTATCAATTCCTCGCCGTTAACAGCGATGGCAGCCCACGCCGCAATGCCGCCGGAAACCTGATCTCCACGCTTGGCCGTGAAGGCGTGGTGACCGGATTTTACGGCAATCCAAGACAGGTATTCGTCACCCTCGGCGCGAAATTCTGATCCTATGAAGGGGGTATGTGATGCCCCCTTCGCTTTCCTGCACATCCACCCTCATCGCTTGCGTCATGCGCGACTACACTCCAATTCGGATATAAATATATATCCGATAGAGATACGCCCTGCCGAAATCGGCGAATTTTCAAAAATAATGCTTCGGCTTGACAGTGCGGACAGGTTTTAGAATAAAAAAAATATAGATTAACACTGCCCACATCAACGGAAATATTTATGTCAGCAGCCGTTTTTACATCAGTTGCGCCAAGAATTTTGTGAACACCGTTGTTTTGGTTATCCACAGCAAAAACATTGCCAGTTGTCAAAAACATTAAAAATGTTATCAGTATT
>JBBTEI010000066.1:0-31195 GCA_038042405.1 Pseudomonadota bacterium | reverse complement strand
ATAAGCTGGCGGGCGCCCTGCCATTTCGGCACGAAGCCGCGCAATCTTGACCGCAAGCGCTGAAGATGCTGCGTTGCTGCTGCCAAATTCGGCGGTGCTTAGTGTCCCGTCAAGCCTGACAAGTGGCGTACCCGCCGCAACATCCTGTCCTGATTGGACGAGAATATCGGATATAATGCCGCCCTCAAGATTTGAAATTACTTGAAGCCGCGAGCTTGAAACGACCTTGCCTTGCCCGCGAACGGTTCGATCAATCTGTGTCAGTGATGCCCAGAGGATGAATAATATTATGAACGCCAATATCCCCCACAGCAGAAGGTTTGACGCGGTGCGCGGTTCAAACCGGCGGAGGCGGTCTTCGATCATCTCGCTCATACCGCTGTTCCGCCTTTTCCAAGTATTTTGTCACGCGGGCCATCGGCGACAACGCGACCCTGATCAAGCAGGATCACTCGTTCAACAAGGCGGAGCATCGTTGGCCGATGGGTGATGAGGATCAGGGTTCGCCCCTTTGTTTCGGTTTCAAGCGCATTGAGCAATGTCGCCTCGGTCTGTGCGTCCATCGCACTGGTCGGTTCGTCAAAAATCAGGACGGGCGGGCGCCCGGCAAGCGCACGGGCAAGTGCGATCGATTGACGCTGCCCGCCCGAGAGGCTTTCGCCGCGATCCGCAAGTTGCAGATCATAGCCGTTGGTAACCCGCCCAATAAAATCATGCGTGCCTGACATGCGCGCGACCCGCAGCAATTCATCATCGTCGATATCGCTGCGATCAAGGCGGATATTGTCACGGATCGAGCCGCTGAGCAGAACATTATCTTGCAGCGCGACGCCGTAATGCCTGCGCATCTGGCCAAGATCAAATTGATGCAGGTCGGTTCCGTCAAGCAACACCAGCCCATCCTCTGGCGGATACAGCCCAAGGATGAGCCGTGCGACTGTCGATTTGCCTGAGCCAACGCGGCCTAGCAGCGCGACGCGCTCGCCCGGATTGATGGCGAAGTTTACCCCTGTCAGTGCTTTTTCTGATTGACCGGGGTAACGGAAATCAACCCCGCGAAATTCGATTCGCCCTTCAACCTTGGCAAGCTTTAGCGGTGTCGTTGCTTCGCCTTCGCTGGGGGTGGCCATCAATCCGTTGATCTGGCGGTAGGCGGTGCGCGTCTGATTGAGGCGTGACAATAGCTGCGCGATCTGGCCAAGGGGAGCAACCGCGCGCCCTGCCAAAATAGAACAGGCGATCAGCCCGCCGGTCGTTAAATCGCCCGACGCGATCAGCCTGACGCCAACGACGACAACGCCCGCATAGGATATGGTGTTGGCAATGACTGCGGCATTGACCGAAATGGCCGATACCAAACGCTGGCGCAGCGAAATTTCCGAATGACGCTCCATCGCGGCGCTCCAACGCTGCGAAAGCAGACCGCCGGCACCAGTTGCCTTGACCGTTTCAAGGCCGCCGATGGTTTCGACCAGCACCGCCTGTTTTTCCATCGCCTGCGTCATCGATTTGCCGGCCAGCCGGTCAAGCGCGGGCTGCGTGGCCAGCGCCGCAACGAACACGAGCGGTAACATCAACAACGGCACAAACACAAGGACGCCGCCGATGATCGCGATGACAATAAGCGTTAGCACGATGAACGGTACGTCGACCAGCGCGGTGAGCGTGACTGATGCAAAGAAATCGCGCAATGTTTCAAGCTCACGCATCAGGCTGGCAAGCCCGCCAGTCGAGCCGGTCTTATGGTCAAGCCGGAAGGCAAGCAGTTTGGCAAACACCTCTTCGCCAACCTCCTGATCAATCGATGCACCCGCGACATCGGCGAAATAGGCGCGCAAAGTGCGGAGTATAAAATCAAAAATAATGACGATGCCAAGCCCGATTGTCAGTGCGATCAGCGAGGCCGTGGCGTTATTGGGGATCACGCGGTCATACACCGTCATCGTAAAAAGCGAGGTGACGATCCCGAATAGGTTAATCAGTGTCGCCGCCAGCGCTACCTTTATATAAACGCTCCGGTTCGCGCGCATCGGCTCTACGAGCCAGCGCCCGAAACGTGATTCGGGTTGTTCAACAACGCCCATTATTCCCCCCCAACCACAAGCACGTCAGCCAACCCGCCAGTGCGCGCAAGGAGAATGTAGCGCGCAGTATCAAGATCGGTGACCGCTTGCAGATAACTTGCCGCAGTTTCAAAATAACTTTGCTCCGCCGCGAGCACATCAAACAGAGAGCCGCGCGCGATACGGAACCGCTCCGCAATGGTATCGCGTGATTGACGACCGGCAACATAGCTGGAACGCAGTGCGCCAAGCTGATCCGTAAGCGCATTCACGTCCGCCCAGGCAATAGCTGCATCACGGCGCGCCTCCTCGCGAACGCGACTGGCCCGTGCTTGGCCGGAGCGCGCACGGGCCGCGAATTGTTCGGCGCGTGCATCGCCACCACCAAACAGACGGTAGCGCAGGGTAAGCCGGGCGCGAATGTCATAATCATTGTCGGTTTCAAGCACACCGTAACGGCCTGCATCAATTCCAGCGGTGATCGTCGGAAGAATATCGGCCAGCGCGGCCTTGGCTTCGCGTTGACCCGCCGTGGCGTCGGCATCGGCGGCGCGCACGATCGCAGCATTCGCGGCCCGCAGTTCGGCGGCATCGCGGCTCAGCGAGGGAAGATTGGGATAGGGTGCACGGCGCAGGTCAGCGGGTGGAGCAACGCCGAACAATTCGACAAACCGGGCTTCGGCACCCGCGAGCGAGCGACGGATACGTGCACGTTGGCTATTGGCTGAAGCCATAAAACTTGTCACGCGCGCGCGGTCACTGCGCGGTGAAAGGCCTTGGGCAATCCGTGCCTCGACTGCCTCGCCAAGCTTTGCCTGATCGGCGGCAAAGCTTTCGCCAAGTTGTGCTAGCGCGCGGAAGGCAAAAACATCATACCAGCTTGCTACGGAACGCAAGCCGATTTCATCGGTGGTTGCGTCAACGCGTGCGGCGGCTGCATTGATGCGGGCTTTTGCTGCTGAAGTGCGCAGCGCGCTTGCGCCAAAATCAAAGAGTGGCTGCTGGATTGACGCGATGGCGTCGGTGCGCTGTTTGCGGCGGGATCGTTCGATGATGTTATTGGGGTCATTTGAAAAATCACGCGCCAATGTCCGGGCGCTGCTGAATGAAACATCACCCGATGGCAATTGACCAGCGCGGGCGAGATCACGCGCGGCCTCAGCCTCGTCCGCGCCCGCTTTGGCTTCGTCAATCGCCGGGTGGCGTTCGAGTGCGGCCGCCATTAGCGCCTGAAACATAGATATTTCGGACGTTTCGCGTTCAACCGCGATGATCGGATCGGTATCGAGGTCAATCGCCATGGGATCGCCGCTCGGGCGGGGCAGGGCTGCCATGGGCGAAACTGCCTGAGCCAGCAATGCCGCCGAGATGAAAAAAGTTCCGATCATGATATTGGAGTAAGGCTTGCTCGCATCGCGCCCTTTGGTGATGATTTTGATGCGGAGTCAAGGAAGGCTGTCCCGCTTTGCGTCAACTCCGGATATTATCCCCAGAAATCGACGAACAGCAGGCTTGTAATAAATCCTTAACCATGCTGTCATTCACGCAGATTAGCGGAAGGACAAGATCAAGCATTGTTGCGGGATCGTCGGCCGCTGACTGGCACTGGCGCGATCGCGCAAGGGTTAGGCAAAGTGGGGCAACCATCATTTTTCCAAGGGTAGAGCATGACCGTATTCATCAACGAAATTCATTATGACAACGCAGGGGCTGACGTTAACGAGGCGGTGGAAATCGCTGGCACTGCTGGCACTGACCTCACGGGTTATCAGATCGTCCTTTACAACGGCAGCGGCGGCGCACCTTATGCGACGATCAATCTGACGGGTACCCTTGCGAACCAGTCAAATGGATTTGGAACGCTTTCATTCCTGACGCCTGGCATCCAGAATGGTGCGCCTGATGGTATTGCGCTTGTCGACAATCTCGGCGTCGTGGTTCAGTTCCTTTCCTATGAAGGCAGCTTTGTTGCTGTTGGTGGGCCAGCAAATGGCCTGACCAGTACAAATATCGGTGTTTCTGAAACGGGCCTTGAGGCCGTTAATTTTTCGCTTCAAGCTGTTGGCACGGGCAACACTGCGGCTGATTTTACTTTTGCTGCGGGATCGCTCTCAAGCTTTGGCGCGGTTAATAATGGGCAAACTTTCGTTGGTGCGGCAATGCCGGGCGTGCTTTCGATTGCCGATGCAATGGTTGTCGAAGGTAATAGCGGCACGACGCCAATCAGCTTCGTTGTCAGCCGCACCGGCGGCAGTTCAGGCGCGGTCAGCGCAAGCTATACTGTAAACTTCGTACCCCCCGGCGCTGATGCAGGCGATTTTGCGACCGGCTCCGTTTTTTCCGGCACTGTGAATTTTGCCGATGGTGAAACCAGCCAGACAATTATTTTTAATGTCGCGGGCGATACTGTCGTCGAGGGTGACGAGGTCTTCACCGTCTTGTTGACGGATCCCATCGGAGGGGCAACCATCGGCGACGATGTTGCAAATGGCACGATCGCAAATGACGATGCTGCCCCCGTTGGCCCGGCCAATATCTTCATCAACGAAATCCACTATGACAATAGCGGCACCGACGCCAATGAGGCGATCGAAGTTGCAGGTACGGCGGGGCTTGACCTCACCGGATACCGGCTGGTGCTTTATAATGGTTCGAACACACCGGGTGCGGCCGTTGTCTATGCGACGATTAACCTTGCCGGCATCATCGATGATGAAGGTCAAGGTTTTGGTGCGGTATCGTTCGCCGCAGCCGGCCTACAGAACGGCGTTGCTGATGGTGTCGCATTGATTGCGCCAAATGGTTCGGTTGTTCAATTGCTCTCGTACGAAGGCGTGTTTACGGCTGCTGCGGGGACGCCTGCGGGCGGCGTTACCAGCATCGATATTGGCGTGATTGAAGACGGCACAGGGGCAGCGACAACCTCGCTTCAGGCAACCGGCACCGGCGGCGGCGCGGCGGATTTTGTGTTCCAGCCAAGCGCGCCATCAAGCTTCGGCTTGCTCAACACCGGCCAGATTTTCATCGGCCCCAACGGTACGGGTCAAGTCTCAATCGGCGATGCGAGCGTAATTGAAGGCGATAGCGGCCTTCAGCAATTAATCTTCACCGTGCGCCGTGGTGGCGGATCGGGCCAGACTGCCAGCGTAGATTTCACGGTCAATCTTGATGGCACGGCGAACCTTGCTGATATCGCTCCCGGCACACCGCTGAACGGGACTGTGACCTTTGGCGTTGGCGAAAGCGTTAAGCAGATTATTGTTGGTATCGTTGGCGATACGCTTCCCGAAGGCAATGAAACGCTGAGCATTGCGCTTTCAAATCCGGTTGGAAACATTGTCGTTACCGATGGCAATGCGATCGGCACGATCACCAATGATGATCCAATCGCGCTCGCCATTTATCAGATTCAAGGCGAAAGCCACCGCTCGACGGTCGCTGGCCAGACGGTGATTACGAACGGTATTGTCACGGCAGTGGACACAAACGGCTTCTATATCCAAGATGCGATGGGGGATGCGAACGCCCGCACGTCGGACGGGATATTCGTTCTTACAACAACGGTTCCGGCGGTTGTGGTCGGCGATGCCGTTACCGTGCGCGGTCGCGTTGATGAATTCCTTCCCGGTAACAACCCCGATAACTTGACGACGACACAGATCAGTTCGCAAGCGATCATGATCAATTCGAGCGGCAATGCGCTGCCCGCAGCGACGCTGATCGGCACTGGCGGCGTCTTGCCACCAAGCACAGTGTTTGAGGATGACGGCTTTACCAGCTTTGACCCGCTCACCGATGCAGCCGATTTCTACGAATCGCTTGAAGGGATGCGCGTCACGATTGATGCGCCGCTTGTTACCAGCGGCACCAACAGCTTTGGCGAAACGCAGATCGTGGCTTCGGGCGGCGTCGGCGCGACGGGGGTTAATGCACGCGGCGGCATTACCATCGGTAGCGATTCCCGCGATTTCAATCCTGAGCGTATCCAGATTGATGATGACGCCGGCATTTTTGCCGGGTTCGTCCCCAATTTTGGTCAGGGGGATCGTCTCAGCAGCGTGACCGGGGTCGTAAATTATAATTTCAGCACCTATGAAGTGCTGGTGACCGAAGCTGTTACCGTCACGCTTGACGCACCGGCGCCGGTGCGTGAGATTGCTGGGGTTACCGGCACGGCGGATCGTCTGTCGATTGCAACCTATAATCTGGAAAATATCGACCCGACCGACAATCTTAACAGTGACAAGTTCAACATTCTGGCGCGCGACATCGTTCTCAATCTCCGCGCACCCGATATTCTGGGTGTGCAGGAAATTCAGGATGCCGACGGCGCGGGCACTGGAACCAATCTTTCGGGCACCGTGACCGCAAATCTTCTGATTGCAGCGATTCAGGCCGCTGGCGGCCCGACCTACGCCTATGTCGAAGTTGCGCCAGCGGTTGCGAACTCAACCGGCGGTGAGCCAAACGGCAATATTCGTCCAGGCTTTTTTTACAATGTTGACCGGGTTAGCTACATCGCCAACAGCGCGGTTGCGGTGCCGGGTTCAGCGTTTAATGGCAGCCGCCAGCCATTGGCCGCACAATTTGTCTTTAACGACCAGACAATCACCGCGATTTCGGTACATTCGACTTCGCGTGGCGGCAGCGATCCGCTGTTCGGCGCGACACAGCCCCCGGCTGATGCAGGCGATGGCGCACGCACAGCACAGGCAACAGCGCTCCGCGCCTATATCGATGGACTGCTTGGCGCTGATCCGACAACGAATATTGCAGTGCTTGGCGATTTTAACGGTTTTACCTTTGAAAACGCAATTCAGGCGCTTGAGGCCGGTGGCGCACTGACAGACCTCAACCGCTTGCTTGCTCCAGAAGAGCGTTACAGCTTCGTGTTTGAAGGCAATGCGCAGGCGCTCGATCATATTCTGGTGACGGCGGGCCTCGCCGCTAATGCGCAATATGATGCGGTGCACCTCAATTCCGAGCAGCCCGACACACCCGCACGCGGAACCGACCATGATCCGCAGATTGCAACTTTCCTAATTGCGCGGGCAAATCAACCGCCGGTAGCTGTGGCTGACTTGGTTGCGATTAACGAAGATGCGACAACGGGCAACCTCACCGCCCTGCTGCTTGGTAATGATAGTGATCCAAACCCGGCTGACACCATCCGCATCACGGCGGTTGATGACAGCGCAACGCTTGGTTCGCTGATCTTTGATCCAGTGACACAGACGCTACGTTATGTTGCTGATGACCCAAGTTTTGACGCGATTGCGCCGGGCGCGACAGTTGCCGATACATTCAGCTACACCATCACGGATTCGAGCGGCCTTACGAGCATGGCGACGGTGACTGTGACCGTTACGGGTGTCGCGGATGGCATAATCCGCAATGGCACGTCTGCGGCTGATACACTCAATGGCACCGCTGACGAGGATCAACTGTTCGGCTTGCTTGGTAATGATACACTCAATGGTCTGGCCGCGAATGATCAGCTCTTTGGTGGATCGGGCAATGATCGCCTGTTCGGCGGTGATGGTGCTGATGGCCTGTTTGGTGGGCTTGGCACTGATTTGCTTGATGGCGGCGCGGGTAATGACCGGATCGTTGGCGAAGGCGGCGCTGACACGCTCACAGGCGGGGCTGGCGCTGACATCTTTGTGTTCGGCCAAGGCAACGGTCGTGACACGATCACCGATTTTGATACTGTACTTGACCGCATTCTTCTCGAAAACGGGATCAACGTGCTGAATTCAAACGTGTCCGACGTCAATCGCGATGGCCGCGCGGATCTCACGCTCACTTTCTCGACAGGTAACTCGGTCGCACTGCTCGGTGTTAGCGATATCAATCTTGTGAATATTGATCGGTCTGGCGTTGCCGCGGGCTTCGTCTCGGTTGAACGGGGTGGCGATCTTTTCAATCATGTGGCGATTGCCTGATTTGAATATGTGAAATGACCGGGACGTGCAGCGCCGTCCCGGTTGTGTAATTTATCCTGCTTCTCAAGCGGATAGAAGCTGCTAGTCTTGCGTAATATGAGAATGGCCTCGACTCGCAATGAAGGCCGCGCCTGAGAGGGCCGCATTCTTAACAATGCCTGATGAGGGGGATACCAATGGCTGTTTCTGATCATGTTGATCTCAATACATTTGTCGAAGGCGTAAAAAGGCGCAATCTAGGGCAGCCCGAATTTGTTCAGGCTGTGCAGGAAGTTGCCGAGGATATTTACGATTTTATCGAAGATAAAGAGACTTATCATAAAGCCCAAATTCTTCGCCGGATTGCCGAACCGGATCGGGTGATTTCGTTCCGCGTGTGCTGGCAGGATGATGCAGGCAATATCCGTGTCCAGCGTGGCTGGCGCGTTCAGAACAACAATGCCATCGGCCCTTATAAGGGCGGGATCCGTTTCCATCCTTCAGTGACCGAAAGCGTCCTCAAATTCCTCGCCTTTGAACAGACATTCAAAAACGCGCTGACCGGACTGCCAATGGGGGGCGGTAAGGGCGGATCGAATTTTAACCCGAAAGGTAAGAGCGACAATGAAGTGATGCGCTTCTGCCAATCGTTCATGACCGAGCTTTACCGTCATATCGGCGCTGATATCGATGTACCCGCAGGGGACATCGGCGTTGGGGCGCGCGAAATTGGTTATATGTTCGGCCAGTATAAGCGGATTACCAATGAATTTACTGGCGTTCTCACAGGCAAAGGCCTTGAATATGGCGGCTCATTGATCCGCACCGAGGCGACTGGATACGGGGCGACCTATTTCCTCCAGAATATGCTCGCCACCAAGAGTAATTCGCTTGAGGGCAAGACGGCTGTGATTTCGGGATCGGGCAATGTCGCGACGCATGCAGCGGAGAAGGTGACGCAGCTTGGCGGTAAGGTCCTCACGCTGTCAGACAGCGCCGGATTTATCCATGACCCCGACGGCCTGACGCAGGAAAAGATCGACTGGATCAAGGATCTCAAGAACAAGCGTCGCGGGCGGATCTCTGAATATGCCGATCATTTCACCGGCGCGACTTTCCACGAAGGGACAACGCCGTGGAATGTGCCGTGCGATGTCGCCATGCCATGTGCAACGCAGAATGAACTGCTGGGCGCTGACGCCGAAATGCTGATCAAAAATGGCTGTATCGCGGTGTCTGAAGGCGCGAACATGCCAACCGACCTTGCCGGTGTTCATGTTTTCAAAAAGGCGAAAATCCTCTTTGCACCGGGCAAGGCGGCCAATGCTGGCGGCGTTGCTGTTTCGGGTCTTGAAATGAGCCAGAACTCGGCACGTATTTCATGGAAAGAACATGAACTGCAAAAGCTTCTGCTCGACATCATGGCGGGCATTCATGCGCGCTGCGTTGAATATGGCACCGATAAGGATGGCCATACAGACTATGTGAAGGGCGCAAATATTGCAGGATTTAAGAAGGTCGCCGATGCGATGCTGGCTTACGGAGTGGTGTAACGAGATGAGGCGCGTGATTGTTATCACGCGCCATTTTCAAAATGTAAGTATATCATGCGGGTCGTGGCTATAATCTCTCTTTAGGAGGTGCGCGCATGATTGAGGAAAGCTATCGGGGCAGGGTATTCACTATCGCTGACCCGGATGCGCGTTTGCGCAGAGCGTCTGCACTTGATGAATTCATCACGACGCCTGGCGGCAGCTTCGCAACAATTGCCGATGGCACAAAAATCACGGTCAGCGCGGTAAACATTATCCCGGCAGGATCAGAAACAGTTGCCATTTTTGTCCATGCCCAATCTGCGAACGGTGCGAATGATTTTGGCTGGACGTCTGGCAACAATCTGCGTGGCAAATTCTTATCAGAAACCGTGGGAAAAATTCCACCGCCTTCGGGGGCAAGCCGCTTTGGGCCTCATGCCGCATGGGCGAACGGACAATATCTTCAGCATATCACCTTGATTCGCCTGATCGGCACCAGGAAAGAAATTGAGCATATCGCGGAGGTTAGCTGCGCCAAATTTCTGGAAATGGTCGCCGCTGCGCGTGATGATGGTATCATGATCGGGGTCAACAGTTGCTTTCGATCTTACCCGCAGCAAAAACAGCTTTACGACGGCTTTAAGGCAGGCAGGCCTGGCTATAATCCTGCCAATCCTCCGGGGATGTCAAACCACCAGAGCGGTATCGCCTTTGATCTTGATGTCGGTGGTGGAGGCAGCAACCAAACTTATGTTTGGCTGACCAAAAATGCCACGCGTTTCGGATTTCTCCGCACCGTGAGCCGAGAGGTTTGGCATTGGGAATATATTCCCCAAAAAGCAGCCCAAGCCCGTGCGCGGGGCAGCTTCCACACATGGTCGTAGAAGGAGGGCGGAAATGATTAGCGCAGCCCAGTTAAAAATGCTTTTCCCGCGTGCATCTTCAGCACACATCGATACGTTCGCGGCAGCGCATGTGTCGCTATTTGCACGTTACGGAATAGACAAAAACCTGTTCCGCCGTGATTTTTTTCTCGCACAAATCGGCCATGAGTCTGCTGGCATGAGTATTGAGCGCGAAAACCTGAACTACAGTGCGGCACGCTTGATGGTGGTTTGGCCGCGTCGGTTTCCCACTTTGGACTCCGCTCAGTCCTATGCGGGCAATCCTCAGAAGCTTGCCAATTTTGTATATTCCGGGCGGAACGGCAACGGTACTGAAGCCTCTGGCGATGGTTTTCTCTTTAGGGGGCGGGGTTATATGCAGTTGACCGGACGCGAGGGATATCGCGAAGCGGGAAGCCGTGCCGCACTCGACCTCATCAGCAGTCCGGATAAGGTATTTGCTACTGACCATGCGCTCAACGTCGCGCTTGCTTTCTGGAAATGGAAAGGCGCCAATGCGGTGTGCGATAGTGGGGATTTCAAAGCGGTTACAAAAATCGTCAATGGCGGTACGATCGGGATGCCCGAGCGGGTGGCGTGGCTCGACAAAGTTAGACGTGTTTTGGCGGAACCTCCTCCGCGTAAATTGCAACCAAATGTTGCGCTCAATATCCTTGTTCAAAAGGCTTTACGCGCGCGGGGCTACATTGGCATTGGGGCCGCAGACGGCGTGATTGGGTCAAGGACTACGGCAGCAATTGCCGATTTTCGGCTAAAAAAGGGCCTTGGGGTGGGCGTTTTGGATGATAAATTATTGACCGCTTTGGGGGTCGTGTTTCCCTAACCCAGCTTGAACCCCAGAAACGAAGGCACCGGCCCGTTCCAGCCGTTGTCGGGGGCATCGTCTGCCCGCTGTGCGGCTGAAGCAGGTTTTGGCGCGCGTTCGGGGCGGGGCGCACGTTCAGCTCTGGCTTCGCGATCCGGGCGGGCTTCGCGCGGCGGGCGAGGAGCGCGCGGGGGTCTTGGCTCGCGGGCTTTGGGTTCAGCCGCTTCAGTTTCAGCGGGGCGAACGGCACCCTTACCAAGCCGTTCTATTTTATGCTTGGTAAGCTTTTCAATCTGGGCAATTGCCTCTTCGTCGTCCTTCGTGACGAAGGTGAAAGCACTGCCTGTTGCGCCGGCGCGGCCGGTTCGACCGATGCGGTGCACATAATCGTCGGGGTGCCATGGCGCGTCAAAATTGAAGACGTGGCTAACACCCTTAACGTCGAGCCCGCGTGCGGCGACATCGGAGGCGACAAGGATGTTGATCTCGCCCGATTTGAAGAAATCAAGTTCCTTGATCCGCGACGCCTGATCCATGTCGCCGTGGATTTCGCCGGCCTTATATCCATATTGTTTCAGGCTCTTGGCCAGTTCGCGCACCGTTGTTTTGCGGTTGCAGAAAATAATTGCGGTTTTGACTTGCTCGCTTTCGATCAGGCTGCGCAGCACGTCACGTTTTTTGCGCGCGTCAACTTCGACCAACCGTTCGGTGATCAGCGTATTGGTTGATGCTGGCCGCGCGACTTCAATCGTTTTGGGGTTGGTGAGGAATTTGTCAGCGAGTTTTTTGATTGGTGGCGGCATCGTTGCCGAGAATAGCAGCGTCTGCCGCGTGGTCGGCAGCTTGGTGCAGATTTCCTCAATATCGGGAATGAACCCCATGTCGAGCATCCGGTCAGCTTCGTCTATCACCAGCAGGTCGCAGCCGTAGAGCAAGATTTTGACACGTCAGAACAAATCCATCAGGCGGCCCGGGGTGGCGATTAGAACGTCAACGCCTTTTTCAAGCGCCTTTTGCTGGTCACCCATCGAAACGCCGCCAATCAGGAGCGCCATCGAAAGCTTGTGATATTTCCCGTACTTCTCAAAATTCTCGGCAACTTGGGCTGCAAGTTCGCGCGTTGGTTCAAGGATCAATGAGCGCGGCATCCGCGCGCGGCTGCGTCCTTCGGATAAAATATCGATCATGGGAAGAACGAAACTTGCCGTTTTCCCGGTGCCGGTTTGGGCAATTCCAATCAAATCGCGCATCATCAGAACGCTTGGAATCGCTTGTGTTTGAATCGCGGTTGGCGTGTCGTAACCCGATTCGCTTACTGCACGAAGCAATTGATCAGAAAGGCCGAGGTCGGCAAAGCTCATATGGGTTCCGGAAGAAAATAAATCGCCCTGGCGCCAATGCCCGGATGATGCGTTTGCGCTTGCCGATTACTGGCAATTTGTCAAGGTAAATGGCGCTATAAGCCCCGTACGGCTATTTTTCGCGCGTGAGGGACTTAAACTTGTCGATGCCGCATTCACCGCCGGCGCGGCTGTAAATTGAATCGCGTGATTTGCATATCTGGCCGTCGGCTGTGGCCTTCACGTAGAAATCAGCATAAAATCCAGCCGCTTGGCAACTTTTATTGAGCTTGACCCGATACCGCTTCCCGCCACGGATGATTACGTCAAGCGAGCTTGGGCTAGAAATCATTGCGGCCGCGATTGCCGACCATTTGATGCAATTGGGCCCGCCCTTTTCCTTCCAGCGGGCTGGCTCTGAGATCAGCACCGTTGGCGTGGCCGAGGGAACCCTGATAATCGTTGTGCGCTGAATACGTAACTGTGCGAAAATAACGGGTGCCTGGGCTGATCCGCTTGGACGCGGCGCAGCTTCCGACGTTGCAGTCGCAAGCAACACACCATATACCAACAAACTCACCGATATAGTCCCATAATCCTACCCGCATGCTATGGCGTGGTTGAACGCAGCATTAATCTAGCAACCGAGTAACATTTTCCAACGATGCCGATAACCGAAGACATCCTCAATCAATTTAGCGCTGTGCTTGGCCCGAAGGGTTTTACCCGCGATGCTGGCGAGATTGCGCCTTGGCTCTCTGACTGGCGCGGCGTTTATCACGGAACGGCAGCGGCCATGCTCTCCCCCAAGAGTAGTGAAGAGGTTTCGGCACTGGTGAAAATCGCAGCACACAATGTGATCGGCCTTGTTCCGCAAGGTGGCAATACATCGATGGTCGGCGGAGCAACACCTTTGGGCGATGGACGATCGATTATTGTATCGCTGCGGCGGATGAACCAAATTCGCACGCTTGACGCCGAGGGCGGTTCGGTCGTTGCCGAGGCGGGGGTTATCCTTGAAACACTCCACAAGGCTGCAAATGTAGAAGGAACACGGTTCCCGCTGACGCTTGGCGCCAAAGGTTCGGCAACCATTGGGGGGCTGATTGCAACCAATGCCGGTGGTACGCAGGTGTTGCGCTTTGGCACGATGCGCAAGCTTGTGTTGGGGATTGAGGCGGTGCTGCCTGACGGTAATATTTATCATGGGCTCGCCGCGCTCAAAAAGGATAATCGCGGTTATGATCTCACCCAGTTGATCATAGGTGCCGAGGGAACGCTCGGGATCATCACAGCCGCGAATCTGCGGCTTGTGCCCGCAGTCGCTGATCGTGCGGCTGCTTGGATCGGCCTTGAAAGCCCGCAAGTCGCGCTCAAATTGTTGCGCTTTTTTGAAGCGCAGTCTGCCAATGCAATCGAGAGTTTCGAAATTGTACCCGCTGACTCGCTTGCGCTGGTGCTGCATCATATCAGCGGAACCCGCGCACCGCTTGGTTCGCACTGGCCATGGCAGGTGTTGGTGGAATATGTGGAAACGGTCACCGGGTGCGTTGCCCATGACGCGCTGATCGCGCTTGTAGCTGACGCACATGCTGCAGGCCTTGTGGGCGACGCGACGATTGCCAAAAATGAAAGTGAAATCTCTGCATTTTGGCGGTTGCGCGATTCCATCTCCGAGGCGGAGCGTGCCAGCGGCCCTGCGATGCAGCACGATATTTCAGTGCCAGTCGATGCGATGCCCGATTTTATGCTTGATGCGGCTGCCAAGGTTGATGCGGCATTTCCAGGCGTGGCGGCGAGCGGGTTCGGCCATTTGGGCGACGGGAATATCCACTTTCATGTCCGTGCGCCAAAGGGCGTTGACGCCGCATCTTGGCGGACAGGGCAGGGTAAAGCCGCGAGCCGGATGGTATATGATCTGGTGACGACGGCTGGGGGTTCCATTTCTGCCGAACACGGGATCGGGCAGATGAAGCGGGCCGAGTTGCTCCGGCAGTCTGATCCTGTGCGGATTGGGATGTTGCGGGCGATTAAAACGGCGATTGATCCACAAGGAATAATGAACCCCGGAAAGCTGGTTCCGCTTGCGTCGGACGTTGACGGCGCATAGGGAAGCGCGAGTTTTTTTAATGATCTACAGGAGATTATGTTATGGCCAGTGCGCCACCGGTAAATAGCGGGCTGCCGCTTTTGTTTAATGACTTGGCACCGCTATCATCGGTTGATCACGCGACTTGGAAGATCAAGCAAGCGGATACTGCAGCGTTTTTGGCCAAGCAACACGCTATTCCGGTTACAATCGATGAATTTGCGGCGGTTCAGCGTTACTATCCAATCGTATTTTCGGTGGGCGATAATCCGGTTCCGCTCGCGCTTATGGGTCTGAATGAAGGTGTGAATACCTTTGTTGACGATGAGGGTAAGCTGATTGATCAGGTGTATGTGCCGGCCTATGTCCGCCGCTACCCATTCTTGCTGGCCAAGCTGCGCGAGGATACCGAGGAGCTTTCTCTTTGTTTTGACCCTTCGGCAAACGCGATTGGTGATTTTGAAGATGGCGAGCCACTGTTCGTTGACGGGGCAGCTTCCGAAGCCACCAAGACCATTCTTGGTTTTTGTGAGCAGTTTGAACAGGCTGGCCAGCGCACGACGCTGTTCATGAAAGAGCTGGTTGATAATGGTCTTTTGATGGACGGCGAAGTTTCGATCCAGATGGTCGATCAAGAAAAGCCGTTCATCTATCGTGGTTTCCAGATGGTGAGTGAAGACAAGCTGCGCGAACTGCGTGGGGATACGCTGCGTAAGATGATGAAATCAGGGCTTTTGCCACTGGTGCACGCGCATCTCTTTTCGCTACAAACTATGCGTGAAGTTTTCGGTCGTCAGGTCGCCCAAGAGAAATTGCCGCTGGCTGGCGCGCAAGCATAAAACAATCTTTGAAAACTCTTGAAAGCAATCTAGCGATTGCCTATCTTGATGGAAGGAGAGACTTCGCGTTCCCCCCTTCGTGGAGTCACTTCTTACGCGCCCTCTGGCGTGTTTCCTCCCTGAACCTTGGCCACTCCGTATTTATACGGGGTGGCCTTTTTTTATTCAGCAGCGATCGCTTGCGGTTGTTCGAGCGCCTCATTGATCAGCGCGAATGCAAGTGTGGTGATGAATTGACTCATCCTTTCCAGCCCGGCTGCGGGTTGGTCTTGCTCGGTATCAAGGTAGAGTGAACGATCAATTTCGATCTGGATCGCATGCAGCCCCCGCTGTGGTTGTGCATGGCGTTGAAGAACATGGCCACCTGCATAGGGGTGATTGATCGCAGTAATCAGGCCGTGCTGTTCGGCAAGCACAGCAGCACAACCCGTAAACCGGTCATGTGATGTACGTCCGAAACTATCACCAACCACAAGCTGTGCACCGGGGGCACCGTTGGTTTTGTGCATTTTGGGCATTGAATGGATATCAAGCAGGATCGCAACGCCGAATTTGGTGCGGGCGCGGTCTAGCATCGCGCCAAGCGTCTGATGATAGGGGCGGTGATACTGCGAGATCCGCGCGTTCAAATCATCGGCTTCAATCCGGTGATGCCAGATGTCTCCCCCAATCGAAATGCGCCTCGGAATAAGCCCAAGGCCACCGCGCACCTTTGCTGAAATCACCGGCAAAATGCCTGATGGCAGATCAACCAGCCCAGGGTCACATTCGTTTTCGCTACGATTGAGATCTATCCATGCGCGCGCGGTGTTGGCTACAATCCCCTGCACTCCTGCGGCAAAAGCGCCGTCAGCCAACGCATCGGCGTAGCGATCCTCAAGTGGGCGCAGTCGCGCTTCGGGTAGCCGCGCCAATCGCTTGATGGCATCGGGATAATGGCGGCCTGCATGGGGCACCGAGATGATCAGCGGATATGCAGGCTCAGCCGCGCCAAAAATGTGAAAAGGGCGCGCCGGAGACATATTTTCTGTTAGTAACGCCGCACCCGACATGCAATGCTGGAATTGTTAAACCTTTCCGGTGTATATGCCGTTGAAAGTTTGATGGAATGACGTTTTTCAATTGGGTAGAGCCGTATGATCCGTATTTTGCTGGCCGAAGATGACGATGTCATGCGCGAATATCTCGCGCGTGCGCTGACAAAGTCTGGCTATGCAGTCGAAGCGGTTGATCGGGGAACGGCTGCACTTGAGTTGATCAAGGCGGGTGAATCTTTTGATTTGCTCCTTACCGATATCGTTATGCCCGAAATGGACGGGATTGAGCTCGCGCAAAAGGCGGCAACCATTTCGCCAATGCTACGTGTTATGTTCATTACTGGATTTTCGGCGGTATCGCTCAAGGCAGGGCAGGCGATGCCCAATGCCAAGGTGCTGTCAAAGCCGTTTCACTTGCGTGATCTTGTGCTTGAGGTCGACCGCATGTTTGAGGTTGGCAGCGCATCAGGCCTCAATTAGCCGCAGCTATTTTCGAGGCTTGCGATATTGGGCAGGCGTCGCTAGGGACGATGACTTCCGGTCTGCCGGATCAAAGTGTGGGCGTGTAGCTCAGTGGTAGAGCACTGTGTTGACATCGCAGGGGTCGCAAGTTCAATCCTTGCCACGCCCACCATTTTCTCCTCGTTTTCAGGGTAAAAATCAGGCGCGGTATTCATCTGCCTGTTAATTCCCTACATCCAATTTCCAATTGGGTGTTTAGAAACCAAGCCCCACCTGGAGATTGACTTTTGGTTCGCGGCTGCTGCCACCATCACCGGTTGCATAAACGGGAATGGCTGTTTCGAATTGCAGACCGACTGCGCCAATATCGGCGCGAATTCCGCCACCAGCCGAAATCAGTGTGCCGCCGCCAAAGCCCCCGCGTATGTTATCAACATAACCGCCATCAACAAACGCGTAGGGCTGTAACCTTTTCAGCCAGCCTGCTGGCTCCGAAAATTCATACCCGAGTTCGGCCAACGCAAGAACACCCCGATCGCCCGAGCGTTCAAAGAAATCAAACGCGCGACCGATATACGCGCCGCCCAACCCGGTTTCTTCAGATGATAGTAGCGGTGTGGTTGCCACCTGCCCGGAAACCGCCAATCGCAGAGTCATGTTCCCCACTGGCTTGCCCGACCAATTGATCCATGCGCGTGCCGAGGTGAAACGTCCGCTTGCATCCCGACGGGACGAGAAAGTTGCGTTCCGCTCATTGGCGCCGAGTATCCCCAAACCCTGCCGCAATTGGGTTCCCGCCCGAAGCCAGCCGTTACCGACCCTTTGTGATGAGGTAAGGCCAACCGAAACCGTGACGACGGTATCACTTTGCAGCAGCGCACCTAGGCTGTCCTGTTCGATCTTGAGATATTCGAACTGGCCTTCCACCGAAAGATTTGATGTGCGCGATCGTTGTAGCGGATGGTTGACCGATAACGACGCATACTGGCTCTTTGCATTTCTTTTGCCAAAGCCAAAACTTGGTTTGATGTTACTTTTGCTCCACGCGGTCGCCACCTCTGCGCGTGTTCCATTGTTGTTGAGTCCGATACCGTACGTGACGCTTGCGGCTAATAGCTCGCCCGGGTCAATCGGGTTGGTGCGGAAGGTTACATTCATGAAATCGGAATCATTGAGCAGAGCGGCCGTTTCTATGCTCAACCGCGCTCTTATCGGGCCGAGGTTGCTTGAACCGAAATTGTCGAAAACCAGTTGACCGTTGGTCTTGCTGCGTTCTTCGACTTTGACGATCAGAGTGCGTTTGCCGCCTTTGGTCAAAAGTTCGGTTTGCTTGACGACGATCTGGGGAATATTGTTTGCCAGCGCTAATCGCCGTTCGAGATCGTTCTGCATTACGGCCCGGCCAGCGAGCGGATCAAGCAGCGCACGCAATGCTGTATTGGACGACCCCTCGATCCGCACTTCGTCGATCATGCCACTGTCAAGCACAACCCGCACAATCCCCAATTCGATCTGTTGTTCGGGAATATGGGCTTTGGCGAGCATCATGCCTTCGGAACGAGCGATCGTGGCAATTTGTTGGGCCAGCTTTGCCAAATCTTGCTTGGTGGCGCTTGATCCCAAAAAGGGCTCGATTGCCTTTTCAAACATTGCATGATCGATTGCAGCAGTTGTTTCAATGAGCACCGACCCGACCCGTATGCCTTGCTGGCTTTGATCGTCGCTATTCAGGGGATTACCCGTTTGGGTTTCGATTTGATGCAGTTCGGGGGAATTAACATTCGCGGTATCGGGCCGCGCTGTTCCATCGGCTTTCATGGTTGGCAAAAGTGCGCGCAACGCATCATTTTCCTGCGCATATGCTGGGGCGCTTGCAAGCAGTATTGCCGTGATGCTCCATCGCATATGAACAAATATGAACAACATGAATTTCGGGCTAACTATCATCCTAAGGAACCAGCCGCCAATTTTAGGGAAAAAGCATTGACCATAAGTTAAATTGGAAACTGGAGAATTTAAGGCGTTTTAAGCATTTTTATTTAAAAACCGGTGATCACCCGTCGTTATGCAAGATTGTTACGAATCTCTCTTGCAGGGCAATTTTATGCGCAATCTGACCAAAGTTTTTCACGCCATGATCATGGTTGTCGCGACTCTTTTTGTGGCGCTGAGCCCAGCTCAGGCGGGCGTGAAAGCATGGCAAATTTCTGAGAGCAATGGCTCTGTGACGGTTGAGACGACCTCGGGTGGGCGCGATGCATCGCGTGGTATGATCTTGATGGCGGGGGATGCAGTGGTCACGGGTGTAGCAAGCCGTGCGGTGCTTGTGCGCGGTGGTGAATATGTCATTTTAAGCCCCAAAAGTCGGGTGCGGATTACCAAGCCCGAAGAAACGGGGGCGGTTACGCAGATATTCCAGTCCCTCGGCAGTGCGCTCTTCAAAATCGAGAAAAAGGAAACGCCGCACTTTGGCGTCAAAACCCCATATCTGGCAGCCGTCGTCAAGGGTACGACATTCAATGTTACGGTGACGGATAATGGCGCAACGGTGCAGGTTACCGAAGGCCGGGTCGAAGTGTCGACGCTCGATGGCGGTGCCACAGATATGATTGTGCCTGGACGGATCGGCCGTATTGACGCGAATGATCGGCAACTTTTGAAGGTGCTCGGAACCGACGAAAAGTCGATCCGCTCGCCATCGGTACCTTCCGAAGCGCCTGCCGTTATACCTGAGGCACCAACATCTGCAGTTTCAAATGACAGCCAGGCATCAAGCAAAACTGATATCAAGAATGATGCGCCAGCCGTGAGCGACATGGAAATCACTCCGGTAGCTTCAGACTCAGCTTATAGTGACACGGTTTCGGGCTTTTCGGGTCGCATCGGTACACAGATCAGCAGCGAGGCATTGAGCGTTTCAGTCGCCACAGATGGGTTGATCAGCAGCAGCCAAGCAATGGATCGTGCGCCAAGTGGCGGTGCGGCGAACAGCAATTCCGGTGCAAGTGATGTGGCGGTCGGTGAGACTGTGGTTGGTAACGACAACGCCCCTGCCGACAGCAACAGCGGTGGTAAAGACGTCGCGGTTGGTGCTGCAGACGATGCGGCGGATAGCAGCCTCGCCGATGCGGTCAGCGTGGCAGCCAGCGGTAGCGCCAATGTGGTTGACAGCAGCAGCACATTCGCCACTATCGATAAAACCATCGATAAAGGAGGCATCGATAAGGGAGCCGTAACCGGCAATGGTGGATCTAACAATGTTACGATCAGCGGCGGTGCCAATGTGCTCGACAATGGCGCTACATTCGTCACCGCCGATAAATCCATAGATAAGGGGGCCATTACCGGCAATGATGACATATTGGGGCGCGGCGGTAATGGAAATGGAAACGACGCCACACTTGGTGACGGCGGCAAATCTAGCCGTAAGCCGACACGCTGATAATTCAGCGCTTCATTAGCGAACAATCAACCCATAGCCGGTACAAGATGGTGAAGGGTCGTTAACGGATCGACCGATTTTACCATGTGCATCGGGATATGGGTCAAAATGCCTGTCAGACCAAAGCTGCGAGATATATGTTCAACATTCATGGCCTCGATTCGCGGTAAGCATTATCTCGCGCTGGCAATTTCACTCACACTTGCAGTGCTATTGGCAAGTTTCGGCCCTGAAGGGCGAATTGAACGATCGCTCCAAAATTTAAGGAATACGATTAATTCTAAAGCGGCAAGCGGGCAAATCCATATTGTCGAAATAGACGCGAAATCGATATTGGCGCTCAATCATTGGCCTTGGCCCCGCAGCAACCATGCCAAGCTGATTGACCAACTCAGCCGGGCAGGGGTTGAACAGATTGTTTTCGATGTTGATTTTTCATCGCGTTCGTCGGGAAAGGAGGATGGGGCACTGGCCGCCGCGATTGCGCGGGCCGATGGCAAAGTCGTCCTGCCCACCTTTCGGCAACCGGCCAGCAACGGTGAAACGAGCGCTGAAATAGAAAATCTGCCGATAGTGACATTGCGCGCCGGCGCGTTTCTGGGCTCGGTGAACGTGCGGCCCGATATGAATGGTCAGGTAAATACCTATCCTTTCGGTACGATTACGGACGCAATATCGCGCCCTTCAATTGGCGCATTGTTGGCTGATACAAGCGGGTCAGTAGCTCAAGAATTCAGGATAGATCAGTCTATAGAAATCGACACAATCCCCCGCCACAGTTTTGCCGACATTTTGAAAGGCAGGTTCAACAAGGCGGAATTGAAGGGCAAAAAGATAATCATTGGCGCGACTGCAATCGAAGTCGGGGATCGCTATGCAACCGCCCGGTTTGGCGTTGTGCCCGGCGTTGTCATACAGGCGCTGGCTGCTGAAACGCTGATTGCAGGCCAAAATTTGCCGGATTATGGGCCGTGGCCGATGCTGCTGTTTGTTTTGCTGATAGCAATATTGCGTATCAGAACAACTATTGACCACAGACTGACCGGAATCGCCTTAACGGTTATCATTGTCATCACTGTCTTGACGATTCCATTGATTGCCGAGCGCTATCGGTTTGCCCATCTTGATATTGCACCTGCATTGCTGTTGATCGCATGCGCTGTGATTGCGCATTACATGCTTGGGATGATGCAGAAGATGGTGAGGGAACGCCGCTTTGATCGTGAAACCGGCCTTCCCAATCTCGCATCATGGCAGCTTCAGCGCGACAGCCGGAGCATTGTTGTCGTAGCCGAAATCGCCAATTTTGGTGAGATATTGTCAACATTGGGCGAAGCCGATTCGCGCAAGTTCATTCTTGCGATAGTAGATCGCTTAACGCTGCCGAGCGATGCCGAGAAACTCCATCGCCTCGGGCGTGAGCAGTTTTGTTGGAAATCGGGCGCGGACTCTTCGGAAGCGCTTGAAACGCTATTGCAGGGTGCCAGCATCCTCTTCAATGCGCCGATACTGGTAAGTGGTCGATCAATCCGAGCGACCGTATGTTTTGGCATCGCTCAGGGCGAAATGATCGGCGCTGCGGGCCTTGCCAATAATGCGGCACTTGCTGCCAAACGTGCGGGTGAACTCGGCGTGCATTATATGTGGCACGATGACAGCCTAGCTCAGGATACCGATCAATCGCTCATCATCATCTCCGAATTTGAAGAGGCTTTGACAAATGGCCAGATATCTGTGGCTTATCAGCCCAAATATGGCGTCGCCGCTGAACGTGTGACAAGCGCGGAAGCGCTTGTCAGATGGAAGCATCCGGCTAGGGGGGCGATTAGCCCGGCCGTGTTCGTGCCCATTCTCGAACGTGAAAATCTAATGGAGTCGCTGACGCTGCGTGTTTTGCAGCAAGTTCTGGGTGATATGGAGTGGTGGGATTCGAGGGGCCAGAAAATTGGCTGCGCGATCAATGTTTCTGCGTCGCTCCTGTTAAGTTCGGCCTTTGTTGAACGGGCAATAGCGATTGTCCGTCGCAGCCGCATTGATCCAAAGTTACTGACCTTTGAATTGACGGAAACAGCCGTGTTGTCGTCAGTCGAGCAAGCGGCGATGGCCCTCAACCGGTTCAAGAAATTGGGCGCGCGGCTTTCAATCGATGATTATGGCACTGGTCAATCTACTTTGACGTACCTCAAAAGCTTTTCAGCCGATGAAATCAAGGTCGACCAGAGCTTTGTCAAATTGATCACGACCGATAATGCAAATCGGATCATGGTGCGCTCTTCAATCGAAATGGCGCATGCTTTGGGCATTGCTGTGGTTGCCGAAGGTGTCGAAGATGTCGAAACGCTGCAGGCTCTCGCAGACTTTGGTTGCGACATGATCCAAGGCTGGTATATCGGGCGGCCTGTTCCGAAAGAAGAATTCTTTGTGCGCTGGGGGCAGGTTGCTGATGGTCACATGGGCGTTTCCTCGCTTGCCCGCAAGGTTGCACGTTAGAGCCATCATCCGCATTGTACCCGACTGATTTGCCAAAACATGGGTTTGGATTTTTAGGGCAGTGCAACAGGGTATGGGATCATCGATGTTTGCCATGCACGCCATTTTCTCCGCTTGTTTCGGGGCGCAAGCGGGATGACCGTGCTTGGCGCAATTATCGCTGGTGGTGCAGCGCGGCGGTTTGGTGCCGACAAAGCGGCGGCGCTGCTTGGGGGCAGGGCGCTCATTGATCATGTGATCGATGCGCTTTCCCCGCAGGTTGATGCGCTGATTATCGCTGGCCGCGAATGGGATGGGTATTTGTCGGTGGATGATTATCCATTTCGCTGTGGGCCACTTTCGGGCCTATGCGCTGCGCTGCGCTGGGCAAATAGCCAAGGTCATGATCATGTGCTTGCGTCGGGGTGTGATGTCCTGCCGCTTCCGTCCGATTTGTTAAGCTGCCTGATGGGGGACGGGCCTGCAGTGGTTGCAGGACAGCGGCTGCTCGGCCTGTGGCCATCGAGGCTTGCCGAGCGATTGGAGGCGCACATTGTTGATCAGGGCGATCATTCGCTGCGTCATTGGGCCGAGATCAGCGGCGCGCGGGAAGTGGCATCGTCCGTGACGCTCCATAATATGAATACGGCTGAAGATTTGGCGCAATATGGCGCGCGCGCGGCGCAGATTTCGCTACTGTAGCCCTTCATAAACCGCGCGTTCAAACGCGGCATATAGCGCCAGAGCATGGGGATCGCCAAAGGGTAGGAACTGCATCATCAGCACGCCCGTCACGTCGCTTACCGGATCAATCCAATAGAAACTATTGGCAATCCCGGCCCATGCCAGGCTCCCCGGCGCGCGGCCATTTGGCCCGGTTTCAGGATTGATCAGAAAACCAAGACCCCAGCCGGTGTGCATATCAGGGAAGCCATCATAGGGATGGCTGAACATTGGCATGATTGTATCCATCTTGCCTGCGCGCAGTGGCCCGATCTGGTTGCGGCGCATCTCGGCAATGGTTTCAGGTTTAAGGATCGTTACCCCGTCGAGCGATCCGCCGTTCAGGATCATGCGGACAAAGCGGAGATAATCGGGGCCGCTGCTCATCAGGCCGCCACCGCCGCCTTCAAATTCTGCATCCGGCCCACCACCCATTTCGACGGGGAAGGGCGAGAGCACGCCATCACCACCACGGCTGAGCATCGCCGCGCGCCGCGCCATTTGTGCGTCCGAAAGCGTGAAGCCTGTGTCATTCATGCCGAGCGGGTTGAAAATATGTTCTGCCATATAGCGGCCAAGAGATTGCCCGCTCGCCGCGACAACGGCAAAGCCAACCCAATCGGTGCTGACGCCATATTCCCATTGCGCGCCCGGGTCGAATAGCAATTCGGATGTGACGCTGGCGATGCTGCCCGGTGGGGGTGGGCCTGCAGGGCCATAAGCGCGCAGCATGTCCGCATTCATGAAACTATAGCCGAAGCCCGATGTGTGGGTGAGCAAATGGCGCAGCGTGATTGGCCGCGTGGCCGGACGCAGTGCCGCATTACCGGCATCGTCAAAGCCGGTAATGACTTGTGGATTGGCGAGTTCGGGAAGAGCTGTCTCAATCGGCGCGTCGAGCGACAGCCTTCCCTGCTCAACCAACTGCATCGCCGCGACCGAGGTTATTGCCTTGGTCATTGATGCAATCTGGAAAATCGTATCAGCTTTCATCGGTACGCCCGACGCAGGATCTGCGAGCCCTGCTGCATGGCTGGTAATCATACCTGCACGGTTTCCGACAAAGGCGGTTAGGCCTGCAATTGCACCACTATCAATCGCGCGATCAAGGATACTCTCGATGTTCATGGGCGCGCTTGTGCCAGTAGGACAGGGCAAAGGTCAATCATTGCCGTGTGGTGCGGATCGCGGTATCGAACCGAAACAGAGATTAGGGGAATATGTCAAAATGACGCTCGATCCAGCCGTGCAGATGTTGCTGACCATGATGGAGGCGGCGCCCAAGATTGACTTTGCTAGCGCAACGCCGGCAGATGCGCGCGCGATTTTTGATAATCCGATCCCTTTTGGTGAGCCGGTTGCGATTGGGTGTGTTCAGCATGTTAAGATCGCGCTGGAAGGCCGGACGCTTGATGCGCGCCTTTATGTTCCCGAAGGTGCTGGTGATAATCCAGCGCTAACGATGTACTTTCACGGGGGCGGCTGGGTGATCGGCACACTCGATACGCATGATGGCACCTGCCGCGCTCTTGCCAATGCGAGCAAGGCGGCAGTGTTGTCCGTCGCTTATCGTCTTGCACCTGAGCACCCTTATCCGGTGCCGCTGCATGACTGCTATGATGCGACGGTTTGGGCAGCGGCCAACGTGGCAAGCCTTGGCATTAACGGAGCAAAACTGGCGGTTGCGGGTGATAGTGCAGGTGGTAATCTTGCAGCCGCTGTTGCATTGATAGCGCGTGATCGCGGCGGGCCAACGCTCGCACATCAACTCCTGATCTACCCCGTCACTGATGCGGATTTCGATCGGGCTTCTTACGGTGCCAATGGCGGCGGCGAATATTATCTTTCGACAGAAGGGATGAAATGGTTCTGGAACCATTATGTGCCGGGCGTTGATCCGCGTACTGATCCGCTGGCGGCGGTGATGCAACAGGACAATCTTGCTGGTCTGCCGTCTGCCACGGTTATCACCGCTGAATATGACCCGCTTTGCGATGAGGGCAATGCCTATGCGGCGAGGCTTGCCGAGGCGGGTGTAGCGGTTGATACGGCTTGCGCGCCGGGGATGATCCACGGATTTTTTAGCCTGTTTCAGATGATCCCGAATGCGATGCCGTGGATTGAGCGTAGCGGGGCCAATCTTGCAAAGGCATTCGCGGCCTAGGGTGCTTTCCCGCAGGTTACAGTCCCAACGCCGATATTCTGGACGGTGCATGATGGCCCACCAGCAATCGTAACGGTACCTGATCCTGTTGATGTGACCATCGCGGCGCGGCTGGCCGACATAGCGATAGTGCCCGATGAGGCTGCCATCAATTTGAGGTCGGCAACATTCAGGCTGCTTGCGGCGACGCTCCCTGAGCCTTTGATGTTGGCGTCAACCTTGAGCGCTCTGCCCGCAAGCGTTAGCGTGCCTGAGCCCGAGAGACGTGCATTGAGATTATCTGCCATCACCTTAGCAACGCTGATCTGGCCACTGCCAGTTAGAGACACATCGGTCTGAATACCGCGCAGCGCGGCGATGCTGATCGAGCCTGGGCCATTGAGTTTGGCGGTGCTGAGCAAGGGCAGGGTGATGTAGATCGTTGTCGGTTTTGCCAGCGCGCGCGCGTCGGTCGCTACTGTTCCGCCAACGGGCTGAATTGTAAGCGTCCGGTCAAGTGACTCAATCGAAAGCTGGTCGAGCGCGTCGCGGTCAGCACTTGCACGAACTGTTGTCGCGCGACCGGTTGTAATAATCACACGCGATGCGCCGACGACCCGGATCTTGTCAAAATCGGTGATCGAATAGCGGCGTTCGGCCGCGTGCGTCGTACTGGCAAGCGCAAGTAGAATGAGTGGAATGGCTCGGCGCAATAAAATCATGGGCGTTGCTTAGCGCCAAATTCGGCTAAAGACTATGGGGTGCAGCGGACTTCGCCCGATCCCATTTTTGATGTCTTGCAGTTGGCGGTGCCGTTGATGGTCACATCGCCTGACCCGAGCAGAGAGATCGAGGCAGAGCCGGTCACGCGCGTATCGACATTGCCTGAACCAGCGATCGAGATGCGTGCATCTGCTGCAGTCAATTCTTTTGCGCTGACATCGCCCGATCCAGCGATCGAAATGTCGACGGTTTTCGTGGTGCCAGCAAGTGCGATATCGCCAGATCCCGCAATATTGACTTCCAGCGTCTCAACCTGCGCGGATTTCACGCTTAAATTACCAGAACCCGCTAGGTTTGCCTCAAATGCAGCGGTCTCAACCCGGTCAATCGCCATATCGCCTGAGCCTGCAAGACTCGCCGCCTTGATCGTTGGCATGGTGACCGTGACGAGCGCGCTTTCGCTGTTCTGCCAACCCGCCACCCAGTTTTGCGATTTGCGACCGATGACCAGTCTTGATCCTTTGACGTTAATTTTCAGCCGCTCCAATATCTCTTCAGGGCCTGTCGCCTGAACCGAGAAAGTGGAGCCGGCAATGACGCGGACATTATCCGATCCGGCAAGCTCGACTTCATCAAAGCCGCTTGCGTCAAACGAGCGGGTGCCGCTTGGCCCGGCTGCTGTGCTTTCGGCTATGCCGCAAGCGCTTAACAAAAGGATGGGGAGGATGAGGTGGCCCGCGTGCATGTTTTGCTCCTTACTGTAGTGCCGTATTAATACAGTAATATAATATGCAATGCAAATAAAAACGGCGACCCGTTGCGGGGCCGCCGTTTTTCCAATCACAAATGGATTGCTGCGCGTCTCAGGCGGCAACCTTATTGTAGATTTCCGCCGATTTCTTCAGGATTTCAATCAGCTTTTGCACTGCTGTTGGTTCATCAACCTGCTCCATCGCGGCAAGTTCACGCGCTAAACGGCTGCATGCGGCTTCAAAAATCTGCCGTTCCGAATAGCTCTGCTCGGGTTGATCTTCGGCGCGGAAAAGGTCGCGGACAACTTCGGCAATCGAAACCAGATCGCCCGAATTGATCTTCGCTTCATATTCCTGTGCACGGCGTGACCACATCGTGCGCTTTACCTTTGGCTTGCCCTTGAGCGTCACCATCGCCTCTTGCATCTGCTTGTCCGAAGACAGTTTGCGCATCCCGACGCTTTCGGCCTTATTGGTGGGCACGCGCAAGGTCATTTTTTCTTTTTCGAAACGGAGTACATAAAGCTCAAGCGCCATGCCCGCGATTTCAGAGCTTTGGAGTTCAATGACACGGCCAACGCCGTGTTTTGGATAGACAACATAATCGCCAACATCGAAGTCAAGCGCGGTGGAAGCCATGTAATACTACCTTTCTTAAAACGCAATTGATTGAGCCTATGGAGCCGTATCCCGCTGGCGGGTCGGTCATCCCATGCTCTTTCGGATTAAACGCTCCTCGCGCGGTCGCAGGAGACAACCGCTTCGCTGACCCTGATTATAACAGATTCGCAACAAAAAAGCCAGTATGTGCCTAAGCAGGCGCTAACCCTCGGAAAAGTAGGGTTTCTGCACGACGAATGCCATTACACTTTTTGGCCATGTTCAAGAATCACATCCCACTCATCGTCCGCAATCGGGCAGACGGAAAGCCTGAATTGCTGGAACATTTTCATGCCCGCAAGCCTTGGTTCGGCTTTCATCGCGGCAAGTGTCACCGGATTGGCAAGCGGGTGGACGGGCGCGATATCAACCATCACGAAACGGCCCTTTTCATCGCTTGGATCGGGATAGGCGGTCTTCACCACGCGCGCGATGCCAACAACAGCAAGACCTTCATTGCTGTGGTAGAAAAACACCTCATCGCCAATCGCCATCGCCTTGAGATAGAGCGCAGCCTGATGATTGCGTACGCCGTTCCAATGTGTGCGGCCATCC
Source organism: Pseudomonadota bacterium (assembly GCA_038042405.1). Lineage (GTDB taxonomy): Bacteria > Pseudomonadota > Alphaproteobacteria > Sphingomonadales > Sphingomonadaceae > Aquisediminimonas. The sequence goes on along the minus strand of JBBTEI010000066.1, from coordinate 2,729 downwards.
TTCACCAGATCATCCCAACTATATTTGAAGGGCTCCGATTTCATCAGCCAATGGGCCATAGCTTACTCCGCAGGTGTTGGCGCGTGGCGCGCGACGAACAATTGCCCACGCTCTGTCACAAAGACAATGATCAGCGCAAGCGCACCGCAGATGAAGTAAGCAACATAAAGCGGCACTGTCGTCCCATCGAACGCGCGACCAATGATCGTACCGACAATTGCGCTGATAAGATTATTGGCAAAGCCTTGCAGCGAGCTTGCGGTTCCGGCGACGCTGCCCATCCGCTCCATCGCCATTGCGTTGAAATTTCCGCCCATCATCGGGAACGCCATCATCATTATCATTTGAAGGATAATGAAGCTTTCAAGCGTTTCACGGCCTGACCACGCCACAAACGCATGGATGCCGGCAACCAGCGTAAAGACAATCAGCGCGCCGTGGCCAATCAGGCGCATCCCGTAGCGTTTGACGATCACCGCATTGAGGAGCGACGCGCCCATCATCCCACCCGCCATGATGGCAAAGCCAGTCGGTAGCATATCGGCGCTGTTGAATGTGCGGCCAAAGATCGGCTGCACTGACATCAGAAAGCCAAACAGCGCTGAGGCCGCTGCTGTCATCGCGAGCGTATAACCAACCGAAAGTCGATCCGATAGAACGACCTTTGCATTCGCGCTCACCGCCTTGATGTTGATTGGCGTGCGCTTTTCGGCAGGAAGCGTTTCGGGAAGGCGGAAGAACGCCCACGTCCAGACGCAGAAACCAAGCGCTGCCAACACAATGAATATCCAGCGCCACGGGCCGACCGCGAGTACCGCTTGCCCCATGCTTGGCGCGATAATTGGCCCTGCCATGAAGATCATACCCGCAAGGCTCATAATCTGCGCCATCGCCCGGCCTTCAAATTTGTCACGCACCACCGCGCGGACGAGCACTTGCCCCCCGGCGGCAGCCATGCCTTGTGCCCCGCGCGCCATCAGCAGGATTTCAAAGCTTGGCGCAACCGCCGCTGATATGCTCATCACCACAAAGCCGATGAGCGATGCCAGCATCAGCCACCGCCTGCCATAGCGATCCGAAATCGTGCCGATAAACAACAGCGCGAGGCTGAACCCGATCAGAAACGCACTGATAACCAGCGGTTGATCTGCTGGATCGGCAACGCGCAGCGATAGCCCGATTGCGGGAAGCGCTGGCAACATTGAATCAATCGCAAACGCGACCAGCATCATCACGCTGGAGATGAGGAGGACGAATTCGGTTTGGCCGGGGACTTTGGAACTGGGGGATTTGAGTTGGGCAGCGGGCATGAGTTGGGTCTTATGCTGCGGTGCGGCAAAGAGCAATTCGTCATTCCCGCCTGCACGGGAATGACGGGGGGATTCAATCCGCAAATAGCAGCACGGGCGTTTCGAGAAACTTCTTGAGCAGCTGAACATAGCTCGCCGCGTCCCAGCCATCGACGACGCGGTGATCGCAACTGATTGAAAGGTTCATGAGTTTTGCGCGGCGGATGTCATCGCCATCAAACACTGGCCGTTCGACGATCTTGTTGGGGCCGATAATCGCAACCTCGGGCCGATTAATGACAGGTGTTGTCGCAATCCCGCCAAGCGGGCCGAGCGACGTAATCGTCAGCGTCGAGCCTGAAAGCTCTTCGGACTTGGCTTTGCCACTGCGCGCGGCTTCGGCGAGGCGGGTAATCTCCGCTGCCAATTGCCAGACGTTGAGGCTCTGCGCGTTGCGGATGACGGGCACCATCAGGCCAGCGTCAGTCTGCGTCGCCATGCCGAGATGGATCGCGCCGTACCGTGTTACAATGCCCGCCTCATCATCAAAGCGCGCGTTGATCATCGGGAATTGCGGGATGCTTTTGCAAATCGCGACGATCATCAGCGGCAGCATGGTGAGCTTTGGCCGGTTACCGCGATTGGCGTTGAGATCGCCGCGCATACCCTCAAGCGCGGTCACGTCAATTTCATCGACATAGGTGAAGTGCGGAATGGCGCGCTTTGATGCCGCCATATTTTCGGCAATCCGCCGCCGCATTCCGACGACCTTGATGGCTTCATCGGCGCGCGTGGCCCCAGCAGGCGCAAAGCCTTGCCCTGCATTGTAAGTGAGGAAGGCATCAAGATCGGCGTGGCGGATGCGTCCGCCCTCGCGCGCCTTCACTTCGCCAAGATCAATGCCAAGTTCCTTCGCGCGTGCACGGACGGCTGGCGAAGCAAGCGCCTGTGCGCCGGGTGTCGGCACATTAATCTCGGTCGCGTCGGGGTGTGGCGCTGGAATGAAATGCGCCGCCGGGGTTTCGGGCATATGCTGCTCGGTGGTGATTTCGAGATCGGTTCCGGCAAGCGGGTGGGAGGCCGCCGGAGGGGGCGCGGTAACCGGCGCAGTCGGGGCAGGGGGCGAGGCTTCCTCTTCGCCTTCTGTTTCGATCACCACCAGCGTTGATCCAATCGGGATCATATCGCCAACTTCGCCCGCAAGCGCGATCACCACGCCTGATACGGGCGATTCCATTTCGACCGTGGCCTTGTCGGTCATCATGTCCGCAATGCCCTGATCCTCGGCAATGGTATCACCAACCTTAACGTGCCATGCGACAACCTCAGCCTCGGCAATGCCTTCGCCAATATCGGGCAAGCGAAATTCAAAGCGCGCCATGTTTAATCCTTCATCACTTTTTCAATCGCCATGCCGATGCGGATCGGCCCCGGGAAATA
>JBBTEI010000065.1:0-20963 GCA_038042405.1 Pseudomonadota bacterium | reverse complement strand
ACGCCCGCCACCGGGAAGAAACCCGCGTGGCCGTCGTCAAGGGAAACCGGATCGAAGAGCTTGATTTCGAATCTGCTGAACATAAGCAGATTAAAGGCAATATCTATCTTGCCAAAGTTACCAGAGTAGAACCATCGCTCCAGGCGGCGTTTGTTGATTATGGCGGTAATCGCCATGGTTTTCTGGCGTTTAGCGAAATCCACCCTGATTATTACCAGATTCCAAAAGAAGATCGCGAAGCGCTGCTCCGTGAAGAGGCAGAACATGCTGCCGAGGAAGAGCGCCTGCGTGACGCGCACGACAATGACGAATTGCTTGATGCGCATCATGATGATGACGGCAATGATCATGATCGTCCGGATTCTGACGTGGAAGACGATGATGACGAGCCTGAAGTTGCCGAGTCGGTTGGCGGCGGCGATGATGGCACGCATGAAAATGGCCAAGGCGAGAATGCGGCATCGCTGCGCTCGAAGCGGATGGCGCTCCGCCGTCGCTATAAGATTCAGGACGTTATTCACAGGCGTCAGGTGCTGCTTGTCCAGGTGGTCAAGGAAGAGCGCGGCAACAAAGGTGCTGCATTGACGACCTATCTTAGTCTCGCGGGGCGTTACTGCGTCCTGATGCCGAATACGACGCACGGCGGCGGGATCAGTCGCAAGATTTCCAATGTTGCCGATCGCAAACGCCTGAAATCAATTATGGCGGAACTTGAACTGCCGCCGACGATGGGTTGCATTGTCCGCACGGCGGGCCTTCAGCGCACCAAGACCGAGATCCGCCGTGATTTTGATTATCTAGCGCGTGTTTGGGACGGGATTCGTGAAACGACTCTGCGATCCGCCGCACCTGCATTGATCAATGGTGATAGCGACCTGATCAAGCGCGCGATCCGCGATATCTATAACAAGGATATTGATGAGGTTATCGTCGAAGGTGAGGAAGGTTATCGCGCAGCCCGCGAATATATGAAGCTGCTGATGCCGAGCCATGCCAAAAAGGTGAAGCCTTACGCCGATGCTGTACCGCTTTATCAACGCTATGGCGTCGAGGATCAGCTCAACGCAATGTATCAGCCGGTGGTTCAGCTCAAATCGGGCGGTTATCTGGTGATCAACCCGACCGAGGCGTTGGTGTCTATCGATATTAACTCGGGCCGATCAACGCGTGAGTACGGGATTGAGCAAACCGCAGTCGGCACCAATCTTGAAGCGGCGCAGGAAATCGCGCGACAACTCCGCTTGCGCGATATGGCTGGTCTCGTCGTGATCGACTTTATCGACATGGAGAATAACTCCAACATCCGTAAGGTTGAAAAGGCGATGAAGGCTGCGCTCGCCAATGATCGCGCGCGGATTCAGGTTGGCCGGATTTCGAGCTTTGGCTTGATGGAAATGAGCCGTCAGCGGCTGCGCACTGGCGTGCTTGAGGCGTCAACCCGGCAGTGCCCGCACTGCGAAGGTACAGGGCTTGTTCGCACGGCATCATCGTCGGCGCTTTCGGCGTTGCGGATGCTTGAGGATGAAGCCGCGCAAGGCAAGGGCAGCCGCCTGTCGCTGCGCGCGAGCCAGGAAGCCGCGATCTATGTGCTCAACCGTAAGCGCGCTGAACTTGCCGAAATCGAAGAACGGTACGGGGTCGCCATCGATATTTTCCCCGATAGCGAAACCGAAGGCGCACGGATGATGGTTGAAGCGAGCGGTCCGCCGCCTGCATATCGCCCCAAGATCGAACCGATTGCCTTCATTGAAGAGGATGATGTCGATCTTCCTGATGATGATCTTGAGGATGAAGAGGACGCCGTAGAAGCCACTGGCGAAGCGCGCGAAGGCGGCGGACGTGAAAATGGTGATGGCCCGCGCAAGCGCTCGCGTCGTCGTCGCGGTCGTCGCGGTCGTCGTGAAGACGGTGATGAGGGCAACGAAGCCGCAAGCGCGGGTGACGTAGTACCCGCCGCTGAGGCCTCCGAATCCGATGAAGGTGAAGCAGGTAATAACGACTCTGGCACGGGCGAACGCAAACGCAGCCGTCGCGGCAGACGTGGTGGACGCGGACGTCGCGGGGAAGGGGCTGTGGGTGCTCCTGAAGGTCAAGCGCCAGATGATGGCGCGGTTGAAGCTGAGGCTGATTTTGCACCTGTTATTGAAGTGGCTGAGGAGCCGGTAAAGAAAGCCCGTCGTCGTCCTTCGGCACGCAAGGGCGATGCAGGCACTGCGCCCGTTGTCGCTTCGTCCGAAGAGCCGCTGTCCGAAGTGTCAGCGGCTGCCGATGCGGCCGAAAGTGAAATGCCGGCAAAGCCAAAGCGCACACGCAAGAAAGCCGTGCCAGTCGAAGTCGTACCAGTCGAAATGATGGCTGAACCCGTCGCGACACCCGTTGCCGAGGTTGAAACGGTTCCGGCAGAAAAGCCGAAACGGCGTTCGCGCGCCAAGGCATCAGAGGCGAGCGCTGCGCCTGAAGCACTTAGTGCGCCGGAAAAGGTTGAGGCGGCTCAAGTTACTGTGGTCGATGAAGACGACGGCAAGCCAAGGCGTGGCTGGTGGCAACGCACATTTGGTGCTGACGAATAAATATATGTTCAGGCCCGATCATCTATTGTGATGATCGGGCCTTTTTTATGCGGCAAATTTCATGTCCAGTTCATATTTGGAAGGCATAATTGCTGTTATGATAAAAACAGGTAAGCGCTTCAAAGCCACCATCGCAGCGCTGGCGCTTTTGCCGCTCCTTGTGCAATCTGCACAGGCGCAATCAATTTTGCGTGATGCCGAAACCGAGGCGTTGTTTGACGATATGTCTGCCCCGCTGATCCGCGCGGCTGGGCTTGATCCAAAGAATGTAAAGATCGTGATGGTTGGTGATGATTCGATCAACGCCTTTGTTGCGGGCGGGCAGGTTGTTTACGTCAATTCAGGTCTTGTGACGCGGGCTGACAATGCAAACGAAGTTCAAGGCGTGATCTCGCATGAGCTTGGCCATGTTGCTGGCGGCCATGTCATCCGCAGCGGCGAAGGCATTAAGGAGGCAAGCGGGATTTCGCTGCTTAGTCTTGTGCTGGGTGCAGCAGCAATTGCCGCAGGCGCGGGCGAAGCGGGCGCGGGTATTCTCGGCGTTGGCCAGCAGATTGCGGTGAACCGCTTTCTTGGCTTTAGCCGAACGCAAGAAGCAAGCGCTGACGCCGCCGGGCAAAGCTATTTAATTCAATCGGGAATCACCGGCGAAGGGATGTTGTCCTTCTTCAAAAAGCTGCAAGGCGTCGAATACCGTCTCGCGATCTCGCAAGATAACGGATACGCACGGACGCACCCGCTGACCGGCGAGCGTATCGCTCGGCTTGAAGATAAATTCCGGTTAGATCCTGCCTGGAAAAACCCTGTTGATCAGTCGCTTGAAGCGCGGTTTCAGCGTGTCAAAGCCAAGCTTAAGGGTTTTTCTGGTGAACCGCGCCAGACGCTGATCGAATATCCCGAAAGCGACCGCAGCGTGCCTGCGCGCTATGCCCGTGCCTATGCCTGGCACCGCTCGGCCTATCCCGACAAGGCGATTGCCGAGATTAACAGTTTGCTCGCTGCCGCGCCGGTTGACCCTTATTTTCTTGAACTCAAAGGCCAGATTTTGCTCGAATCCGGTAAACCCGAAGAAGCAATTTCGGTACTGCGGACGGCGGTGGACAAGACCAATGCCCAGCCGTTGATTGCTTCATTGTTCGGCCACGCGCTGATCGCGACCGAGAATCAGGCCAATCTGGCCGAAGCGCAAAAGGTGCTTAAAGCCGCCGTCTCGCGCGATAATGAAAACCCTGACGCCTGGTATCAGCTTGGCGTTGTTTACGGCGCGACCGGCGATAATGCGCGCGCGGCGATGGCGAGCGCGGAACGGTTCCACTTGCAGGGCCAGCCCCAATTGGCGCTTGCGAATGCCCAGGTTGCGGTGCGGACGCTGCCCACAGGCTCGGCGGATTGGCTCCGCGCACAGGATGTGTTGCTGGTTTCACAGGCGGCGGTTGGTGATCGTAAGCGGCGCTGATGAGTTTTGACCGGCGCGATATGATCATTGCCGGGGCGGCGCTTGCCCTCGGCGCGGGCGGCATGGCTTTTGCTGTTACGGCGGGTGGCTTTGGCGGACAGGCCAGCGTTGAAAAGACCGTTCGCAATTACATCATGACGCATCCCGAAATATTGCCTGAGGCGATGGCGGCGCTCCAATCACGCGAGACCAAGAAGATCGTCGATGCCAATCGTGCGCAGATCGAAATGCCTTTTGGCACAGCATGGTCTGGCGCTGCGGACGGTGATGTTACGCTTGTCCAATTCTTTGATTATGCCTGCGGCTATTGTCGCGCTGCGCTCCCCGATGTCGAGCGGCTGTTGGCCGAGGATAAAAAACTCAAGATCGTGTACCGCGAACTGCCTATTCTGGGCGAGCCTAGCGATCTCGCGGCACGCGCGAGCCTTGCTGTTGCGAATAAGGGCGGGAATTACAGCGAATTTCATCGAACCATGTATGGCGCGGGTCGCCCTGATTCCGTGAGCATTGCCGCTGCACTGGCAAAGGCAGGCGCAACTGCGGACGGCGCGAACTCCGATCAGATTGCCGGCGAGATTACGACTAATCTTGATTTGCAGCGTCAATTGCAATTGACGGGTACGCCGAGCTGGATTGTCGGCGATACGGTGCTCAATGGTGCTGTCGGCTATGATGCGCTCAAGACCGCGATTGCCGAGGCGCGCGCCAAGCGCGGATGATCCGCGCCCGCATTTCTGCGGACGCGGATATCATTTAATCAGAATTTGCCCTTAAGCGTCACGCCGTAAGTGCGTGGTTCGCCGGGGAATGCGATGAACAACTGGTTTGCAGTTGGGCCACCACGGCTCACTGCCCCAATTGTGCTGCCGCCCTGAAGCGGGGCATCGGCAGCAATCTGCTGATATTTCTTGTTGAGCAGATTTTGGCCGAAGAATTCGACGCCCCAACGCTTGCCCTTGCCGTATAGGCCAAGACGACCGTTCAACACGATATAGCCATCCTGCACCTTTTCAGGATCAAGATCGGAGCCAGTGTTAACGTCGCCCTGATACCGGAAATCGAGATAGGCGAGGCCAGAAAGCCCTGAACTTCCGATGTTAGGTGAATAGGCAACGCCGCCAGTTACAACATATCTCGGTGCGTTTGAGAGTTGCTGTTCGGGCAGTTGGAACGAGGTTGGTGCAAAGGCACGACCACGGAAACCAACGAGATTGTCTTGATATTCGGTGCTGGCGTAAGTGAAGCCAAGGTTGACCGAAACAAACCGCGCGGGGAAAAGTGCGGCTTCAAGTTCAAGCCCTTTGGTAACGAGGCCCGGCGCAAGCCGACCAGGGTTGCAACTGCCTGTGAGCGCAGCCGCAGCGTTATTGGGCAAAATGTCGCGATCCGCCCCGGCCAGATCATCCCGGCACGAATTCACATTGGTCACTTCAAAGTTTACGCCATTGAAGGTGTTAAGCTGGAAGTTGTCAAACTCTGAATAAAAGAGCGCTGCGTTCAGATTGAACTTACGGCCATTAAATTTCGCGCCGACTTCATAGGCGTTAACGATTTCAGGTGCGAACTGGAGATCGGCCGCATCTGGGCGGCCGTTGCCAACAGTGTTGATCGGGGTCGTTCCGGCAAGTGTAGCATTGGGTAGATCAAATGCTGACGTGTCGAGGTTGAAACCGCCCGCTTTGTATCCGCGCGAGTAGGAGCCATAGACCAAGAAATCTTTGCTTGGCTTATATGACAGTACCGCCGTGCCGGTAAATTCGCTTTCCTTCTTTTTGCGATTGGGATCGGCTAACGCGATTCCCGCGCCCGATGTATTGTTGATAACGCATGGCAGGCCAGCAAGCGCAGCCAATGGCGACGCACGCAACGCGCCGCAGAGATTATTGTTGGTGTTGAACGATCCGGTGAGCGTCTTTTTCTCATTGGTGTAGCGTCCGCCAAGTGTCAGCGAGAGCTTGTCACGCACGATATCGATCACGTTGTGCGTGAAGAAAGCGTAGTTGACGCTCTTCTGACGGAAACGATTATCGACAACGCCAGTTCCGTTCAATTGCAGTGCTGGCTGGCCAATGGCCGCAGCAACGGCATCAAAGCCAGCAAAGCCTGGTATGGTTAGCCCAGACAAAAGCGAAAGCGTGCTGCGCGTTGCGGCGGGAACAGCCGTGTTGGCGACAACCGCCTGCGCAACAGCCGTGTTGAAACAGCCCGGGCCTGTCGTTGAAATCAGCGACGGGATGCCAAGACCACGCGCATTGCCTTCGGCGAGAACGCAATTGGCGAATCGCTCATAATCATTACCGTATCTCAGATTGTCTTTGACGTTGAGGATTTCGTTGGCGAAATAGCCACCAACGAGCCAATCGAGCCGCTTGTCAAAGGCTTCGCCTTGCGCGCGGAATTCCTGGGTGAAGGTGCGGAAGCGGCGATCCAATGCGGTACGGCGCAAGATATCAAGCGCACTATAGTCCGAATCCTGGCCCTGCCGGTTCTTATAATCGCGGTATGATGTAATGCCGGTCAGCGTCACATCACCGAGCGACCATGTGCCCTCGCTTGAAAGCCCATAATCTTCAGAGTCAGAGACATAGTTGAAGCCTGGCGTCGTTGATTGGCTGCGCACGAAGCGCGAAGGCGGGGTTGCGACCTGAAAATTCGCACCGAGCGCATTAAGCACCGGGAGCAGGCTATTGGGTAAAAAATTGAGCGTTCCCGTTGCTGCTGTGCGGGTAACATTCTGATTTGGGCCATAATTGACAGCACCACAGCAAATTTCATTGCGCTTCGAATAATCACCAATCAGGCGCAATTTGATCGCGTCGTTAGGCTCAATCAGCAGTTGGCCGCGAACAAGATAACGGTCACGGTCATTGATATCGGCCTCACCCGGCGTAGCATTTCGGATGAATCCGTCGCGTTGCTGCCAAACACCGTCGAGCCGGAACGCAACCTTGTCAGCGATAATCGGCCCAGTGACCGCCGCATCAAAGCGGAGGTAATCATAATTGCCATAGGTGGCCGCAGCCGACCCACCAAAGTCATAGTCCGGGCCCTTGGTAATGATGTTGATCAAACCCGCTGAGGCATTGCGGCCAAAAAGCGTGCCCTGCGGCCCACGCAGCACTTCAACGCGCTCGATATCGCCAAGCTCGGAAAGGCCAACGCCGGTGCGGCTGCGATAAACGCCGTCGATAAACAGTGCGACCGAGGATTCAAGCCCGGCGTTCTCACCAACCGTGCCAACCCCGCGAATACGCGCGGAAAAGTTCACTTCGCTGGTTGCCCCTGAAACGAGCAGTGATGGTGCAAGCTGATTGAGCGCACGAACATCGGTTGCCCCCGTATTGGCAAGCGCTTCGCCCGAAACTGCTGACACAGCAATTGGAACGTCTGACAAAAGCTCGGCACGCCGCGTTGCGGTGACGATAATTTCGCCCTCGTCCAGGGTCGTTTCTTCTGCTTGCGGTGCTGCTTGTTGAGCTGCGTCTTGTGCGAAAGCGGATGTCGACATAGCAGCCAAGGCAACCGATACTAGCAATGGAAACTTACGCATACCTAATTTTCTCCTAAATTTAATTTCGTATATTATTTCAAATTTGTAAGAATACTACAAATAATCCGAAATGCTTAAATTATTTTGGGCTTAACACCATCAGCATTTGGCGGCCTTCCATCCGGGGATAGGCTTCAACCTTACCATCTTCAGCGGTATCGGCCTGAACTCGCTGGAGTAGCACCATGCCAAGCTGACCGTGCGCAAGCTCGCGTCCGCGAAAACGTAGAGTGACCTTAACCTTATCCCCTTCGCCGAGGAATTTATGGATCGCTTTCATCTTCGTCTCATAATCATGATCGTCGATGTTGGGACGCATCTTGATTTCTTTGATTTCCTGAGTCTTTTGCGATTTGCGTGCGAGGTTCGCCTTTTTCTGCGCCTCATATTTATATTTGCCAACATCAAGGAATTTGGCAACTGGTGGATCAGCATTTGGCGAGACTTCAACCAGATCAAGACCAAGCTCTGCGGCCTGCTCCATCGCTTCCCGCGTGAACATCACGCCCAGATTTTCGCCATTTTCGTCGATTACGCGCACCTTGGGTGAAACGATATATTCGTTAAACCGGGGGCCATTGATCGGTGGTGGCGTCGGCCCATTGGGGCGACGGGGGGCAAGTGGTGGTATCGTCTTATCTCCAGTTAGCTATAGTAAGTGCGGAGCGCATATCCTTTTTACTATATTACGCAAAGGGGAGAAACGTGGCTCTGCGACAATTTGTGATATCCTGTGGCTTTCAGGCGTCACTTTTTGTAGTGCTTGACGTTAACGTAAAGTTTTACTAGCCTCGCTGGCTGTTGATCAGGAGAGATTCGATGGATCTGGAATTTACCGCCCAAGATTTGGCGTTCCGTGCCGAAGCGCGTGCATTTATTGCCGAAAATTATCCTAAATCGCTGCGTGGCAAGCAGGATGAGGGCGATGAGTTATCAAAGGAGGACTTTCTCTCCTGGCACCGGATCTTGGCCCAAAAAGGCTGGATCGCCCCGGCATGGCCGGTTGAATATGGCGGCACCGGCTGGACGCCGACGCAGCGTTTCATCTGGTCAGAAGAAACCGCGCGCGCCGATTGTATCCGGATCATGCCGTTTGGGATTACGATGGTCGGCCCGGTGATTTACACCTTTGGCACGGCCCAGCAAAAGGCGCATTTTCTGCCGCGCATCCTCTCCGGCGAGGATTGGTGGTGTCAAGGATATTCGGAACCCGGTGCGGGCTCTGATCTTGCCAACCTCCGCACGATCGCGGTTCAGGACGGGGATGATTATATCGTCAACGGCCAGAAAACATGGACGACCATGGCGCAGCACGCCGATTGGGGCTTTTTCCTTGTTCGCACGAACAAGGAAGCCAAGGCGCAGGAGGGGATCAGCTTTCTCCTGATCGATATGAAATCTCCGGGCATCACTGTCCGTCCGATCATTACGCTTGGCGGTGAACATGAGGTCAACGAAGTCTGGCTTGAAGATGTCCGTGTGCCGATGACTCAGCGCATTTATGAAGAGAATAAGGGCTGGACTTGTGCGAAGTTCCTCCTCGCGCACGAACGCACAGGGATTGCGGCGATTGCGGGATCAAAGCGCGGGGTTGAGCGCATCAAGGAGATTGCGCGCACCGAGTTCGACGGTGATCGCTCGCTTTATGCCAATCCGTTTTTCCGGCGGAAAGTTTCTGAGCTCGAGGTTGATTTGACCGCACTTGAATATACCGAACTGCGCAGCCTTGCGGGCGAAGCGGCGGGCAAGGGGCCGGGGGCTGAGGCAAGCCTATTGAAGATCAAGGGTTCGGAAATTCAGCAGCGGATTACCGAACTCGCGCTTGAAGCCGTTGGTCATTACGGCGCACCTTATTTCCGTGGCTTTGGTGAAGGCGATAATGAACACCCCATTGGCCCCGACCACGCGCACCGCGTTGCACCGACCTATTTCAACGCGCGTAAAACGACGATTTATGGTGGATCAAATGAGATTCAGCGCAATATCATCGCCAAAATGGTGTTGGGGCTTTAACATAGACGCTATCCCGGCTTTTACAGGGCCGGCCAGATAAAGATACGGAACCAAGATGGATTTCAGTTATACCGAAACACAGGGCATGATCCGCGATACACTCGCGCGCTTCCTTGCCGACACCTATGATTTTGACAAGCGTAGCAAGATGATTGCGAGCGATACCGGGCGTGATCCCGGTATCTGGCAGGCGTTGGCGCAGGAATTAGGGATGCTCGGTGCGGCCTTTGCCGAAGACCATGGTGGGCTTGGCGGTGGCGCACTCGAAAACGCAATCATTATGGAAGAGCTTGGCAAGGTTATCGCGATTGAGCCTTATCTCCAGACGGTGGTGATTGGCGGCGGTGCTTTGAAGGCCGTTGGCGGCGCGCAGGCCGATGCGGTCATTCCAGAAATCATCGCGGGCAATGTTGTAATCGGCTTTGCCTATGCCGAACCGCAGGGGCGCTATGATCTCGCCAATATCCGCACGACGGCCAAGAAGGACGGCGCAGGCTATATCCTGAACGGGCACAAGGGCGTGGTATATGCCGCCCCTTGGGCAACGCATCTGCTGATCACCGCACGCACCGGCGGGGCGGGGCGCGAACGTGACGGTGTTTCGCTATTCCTTGTTGACGCGAAAACTCCCGGCATTGTCCGCCGTGATTATCCCACGGTTGACGGCTTCCGCGCGTCGGAAATCTATTTTGAAAATGCGGCAATCCCCGGCGATGCCCTGCTCGGTGGCGAAGGTGCGGGCATTGGCCTGATCGAACAGATTGTCGACGAAGCGACCGTAGGCGTTTGCGCCGAGGCGTGCGGCGTCACCCACAAACTCCATGAGGGCACGCTCGACTATTCAAAACAGCGCCAGCAGTTCGGTCAGCCGATCGGGCGCTTTCAGGTGCTTCAGCACCGTATGGTCGATATGTTTATGGAAGTTGAGCAGGCCCGGTCAATGACGATCATGGCTACGATCAAGCTCGATCTTCCCGCCACCGAACGTATGGCTGCGGTATCGCAGTGCAAAGCCAAGGTTTCACGCGCGTGCAATTTCGTAGGGCAAAACGCGGTGCAAACCCACGGCGGTATCGGCATTACGCAGGAACTTGCTATCGGCCATTATTTCAAGCGGGCAACGATGATAGAAAGCCAATTCGGCTCGGCTGATTATCATTATGACCGGATAGAGCGGCTGGTTGATTAGCTGCTGATCAATCCTGCATTGCCCTTATCGGGATATTTGGGCGTGCAGCTTTTATAATATTCAGCGACCTTGGCCATATCCTTCTCATAGTCGCCGGTCGGCCAGATGGCTGGGCCAAGTCCGCCGTGTTTGCGCTTGTAATCCATCAGGCCGCAGACAAGCGGGACGCCCGCACCCACCGCTATGTGGTAAAACCCGGTCTTCCATTCGCGCACCTTGCCGCGTGTGCCTTCGGGCGCAATGGTGAGCATGAACGTGTCACGCTTTTTGAATTCGGCGATCATCTGATCAACCATATTGACCGATTTGGAGCGATCCACAGGAATCCCGCCAAGATCCCTCATCAAGTCGGCAAAAGGCCAGCGGAACAGCGATTTTTTGCCCATGAAGCTGAGCGGAATGGCAAGCTTTTCAGCAAGCGCAAGAAAATATAAAAAATCCCAGTTGCTGGTGTGCGGTGCTGCAATTACCACAAATTTCTTTTCGGCCGGGATCATCCGTTCTTCAGTCCAGCCCTGAGGGTCATACCATTTGACAATTGCCCAGCGGCAGAACCGCGCCGCCAATGATTGTTTTGCCATATGTGGCACTCTCCTGCTCCTGCTCCGTTTTTTCATCCTTAGGGGGTGACGGCGGCGGCTGGCAATCAGTAGTTATTCAATTGGATGAAAGCTGAAGGCCTGATGGCAAAACCTCTGCCTCATCCTCGCCTCCGGTCAGTCGTTCCGCGCGTGCTTTCGACAGGCGATATACTTTTGATTCGCCAAAGCCTTTTAGATCAACCACGCCCTGAATTTCGGTTTCATAGCCCGCCCTTAGGCGCCAATGGGCATTCTCCGAAATCAGGATCGTCCCTGGGACAGCTTTGCTTTCGAGGCGGCTGGCAAAGTTGACAGACTCGCCCCAAACATCAAACGCGGGGCGCTTCACCCCGATGACGCCCGCAACAACCGGGCCAACATGGATGCCGATGCGGACGTTGATGGGGTAACCCGAATTTATGATAAAGCGCTGCACAGACCGCTGGATCGCAAAGGCAAATTCGGCTGCATTTTCAACATGATTGGCACCCGCTGTGGTTTGGGTCAGCCCGGAGATTGCCATGTAGGCGTCGCCAATTGTCTTGATCCGCTCGACGCCAAGCCGTTCGGCTTCAAGGTCAAACACCGAGAAAAGATTGTTGAGCATTTTGACTAGGTGCGGCGGACTGATCCGCCGGGCAAGCTCGGTAAAACCGCTAAGATCGGCGAAGATAATACATACTTCTCCATAAGAATCGGCGATTGCCGTCTCGCCCGCTTGAATCCGGTTCGCGACTTCACGCGGGAGCATCGAATGGAGTAGCTGCTCGACGCGTTCGCGCGAGGCGGTTAGATCAAGCTCGGTAAGAAACTGTTTGCGCGCGGCCCGTTCGCGCGAATAGCCCGCGAGTGCTGCAAAGCTGGTGGCCGTCAGACAGGTGATAATATTCACAGTCATCCATGAATCGGGCTCTTTCGTCCATAAATAATGGGCGGCAATCACGATGGTAATAGTCGATGGAAACATCAACAGCAAAAAGATGAAGCGGATCGGAAACATGATCGCCGAACCGAGAACAACCAATGTGATACCAAGCGGAAAATGGAGATATCCGTTATCAAGTACCGCATAGATATAGGAGAGGCCGCCTATCCCGACCATCCCGCCGCCAATGACTACACCTTCAATCCAGCGTTTGCCGAGCGGGGTGAGCAAGAACAGTGATAGCGCCAAGCCAATCGGAATCAGCACCCATAGCCTGATCTGGTGCGCAAATTCGGCGTTAACAGGATCAATCAGCGTGTCGAGCAATTGGAAGCTGTAGAAGCACAGGCCACCAATGAGCGCGTAAATTTTTATGTTAAGCAGTGAAAGCCGGACATAGCGATCCGCAAACGCCCGCTCTTGCGCATCATCGGCAAATGCCAATCGCAATCTAACCAGTAAATTTTTCATCTGCGCACCCTAAGTGCGTGAGTTAACAGAAGGATTCTAATTTTCCTATAATGCAAATGGACACGGTGCCATGTTTGCCGATTATTTCTATATAGGCAGCGCCGGTGATCAGCCCTGATTACCGGCGCTGTGCTATAACTATAGCGTTCCGCCGCCCTGCCGCTTTTTATATTGGCGATAAATGAAGAGCAAAATAATCGCACCAACGGTGGCCGCGATAAAGCCAGCCGCTTCACCTTCCTGATAAAAGCCGACCAGCTTACCGAGAAAGCCGGCGAGCAAAGCACCGCCGATGCCAAGAAGTATCGTCACGATAAAACCACCGGGATCTTTACCCGGCATAATCAATTTTCCAAGCACGCCCGCGACGGCACCAAGGATTATCCAGCCCAAAAATCCACCCATATATCCCTCCTATTTTTCAATCCCGGCGTCTCAAGCCGGGCATCGCCATCGTCACCTGCTTTTAACGGCTTGGCAAGTCCTGTTGAACAAAGCATCGCGTTACTGGAGTTCGAACACCATCGTTACGGTCACACCAAGCGCCTGTTCGCCGGGCATGATGACCGTATCGGCTTCGGCAGATTTTGCCATCATCGCCATCATCGGGCGCGGTACAACCGACATCCCCTCATTCTCGCTAATAGAGACGATCCGCTTGATCTTCATGCCCGCTGCGCCCGCATAAATTTCTGCGCGTGCACGACCGACTGAGATCGCGGCGATCCGGGCTTCATCCATAGCTGCTTCGGGCTTGTCGATCGTCAAGCTTGGCCCGTTAATTTCGTTCGATCCTTCTTTCACGAGCGCATCAAGGATCGCGCCTGAACGTGTGATATCCCGAAAGCGCACGGTTACCTGATTATTCGCCTGATAGCCGGTAATCACGGGCGGCTGATTATTATTGTAGCGATATTGCGGCGAGAGATTGACCGCTGATGTCGTCACATCCTTGTCTGCTACCCCGGCCCGTTTTAGCGCGGTCAAGACGCGCGCCATGCGTGCGGCATTGTCACGCATCACGGTTGCGGCATCGACCGACTGCGTGATGACCCCGGTTGAAATCACAGCAACATCGGGCACCCGTTTGACTTCGCCGCGCACCGAAATTTCGAGCCGTGTGCCATTGAGTATCGGTTGCGCTGTGGTTTGCGCGTCAGCCAAAGCCGGGGCTGCCAGAAGAGATGCCGCGAATACGGCCGTTCCATATAATTTCAAAATTCATACTCCTGCATTTACGCCACTCACCATATTTTGGCCAGCACAGCCATTTTTGCGGGGACAGGCTGCATTGAAGCTGAACGGGAATGTGTCCATACATTGGTCGATGCCTCGAAGCGCTTTATCGAAGGCCGATATTACCTGAAAACCATCAGCCTATGCCGCAAGGGATACCTCTCTTGCGCCGGGTTTGCTCGCAAATTGCAATCTTCGCGCTTGAACAGGGTGACTTATTGGTATAACACAGTTAATATAGACACTCGATCTGGCTCTTTATCGGGCCGAAGAAGGCAGCAGTGACAATGAATTACGAATCAGCAATCTCGCGTCAATCGACTGATTTTGGCTATGCAGATGATCAGGAGCAGCAGCAGCGCAAATCGCGTCGCCGCTTGATGATTATTGCTGCGGTGGTGGCCGTGCTTGCTGTAATTGCGGCCGTCTATTTTTTCAAATCATCCGATAAAACTGCTGCGGGCGTGGCGGGCAAAGATGATAGTAAGCAGGCCGCACGGGTAACCGTCGTTGTGCCTGGCCGGGTACAGGTAACCGATACCATCAGCGCAACGGGAACGCTGGCGGCACGCCGCGATATGCCGGTCGGCGTTGCGGGTGAGGGCGGCCTTGTGACGCGGGTTTGGGTGCAGCCGGGCGATTGGGTGCGTCAGGGCCAGATCCTCGTTTCGATTGACCGCGCGGTGCAGGATCAACAAGCAAACCAACTGTCTGCGCAAGTCGCGGTGGCGCAGGCTGACGCGCGATTGGCGCAGGCCGAGCTTGACCGGGCGAATGCGCTGCTTTCGCGCGGGTTCATTTCAAAAGCTGATATTGAGCGCCGCACGGCAACGCGCGATTCAGCGCGCGCGCGGGTTGCGGTCGCGGTGGCGCAGTTGAATGAAGGGCGCAACCGCAATGGCCGCCTTGATGTGCGTGCCCCCGCGAGCGGCTTGATCCTTGCCCGCACGGTTGAGCCGGGGCAGATTGTCAGTGCTGGTTCGCCCGCACTCTTCCGGCTTGCTGGCGGCGGCGAAATGGAATTGAAGACCGAAATGGGCGAGGCCGGTCTCGCGCGGATGCGTGTCGGGCTTGGCGCATCAGTGACTCCGGTTGGAACTGCTTCGCAGTTCACCGGTCAGATTTGGCAGGTTTCGCCGATCATCGATCCGACCACGCGTCAGGGGATTGCGCGGATTGCACTCAGTTATAACGCTGCATTGCGTCCGGGCGGTTTTGCTTCGGCGCAAATCAACGTGGGTCGGGTTGATGCGCCGGTATTGCCTGAATCAGCAGTGCTGAGCGATGACAAGGGTAATTATGTCTTTGTTATTGATGCCAAGAGCAAGGTTGAGCGGCGTCAAGTGAAAACCGGTTCGGTTTCCGATACCGGCATTCCGGTGATAGAAGGGCTGAGTGGCAATGAACAAGTGGTGCTTAGCGCCGGTGCGTTTCTCAATCCTGGTGAAACCGTTGTCGCCCAGCGTGCGAAATAGGGAGCGATTGGCATGAACTTTCGCAACATCTCTGCTTGGGCAATCCGCAATCCGGTTCCGCCGATTGTCTTCTTTCTTGGTCTGACAATCGCGGGAATGCTCAGCTTTGCGCAAATGAGCGTGACGCAAAACCCCGATATCGATTTCCCTGGCGCAAGCGTCACGATTACGCAGCCCGGTGCCGCGCCAACCGAGCTTGAAACCCAAGTCGCGCAGAAGGTTGAGGCCGCGCTGCGCAATATCAACGGTGTTGACGAGATCAATTCATCGGTGCGCGAAGGCAGTGCCAACATTTTCGTGCAATTTGCAATTGGCACCCCGATTGACCGCGCGATTAGCGATGTTCGCGATGCTGTTTCCAATATTCGCAGTGATTTGCCCGACGGCATTCTTGAGCCGCAGGTCAACCGCGTTGATACAGCAGGTGAACCGATTGCTTATTATTCGGTTGAAGCGGTTGATATGACGCTTGAGGAGCTAAGTTGGTACGTCGATAATATCGTCAGCAAGCGGCTTCGCAGCATCAGCGGCATGGCGCAGGTGTCGCGCGATGGCGGCGTTAGTCGCGAAATCCGTGTCATCCTTGACCCGGCTAAGCTCCAGTCATTTGGCGTTACGGCATCGCAGGTTAACAACCAGCTTCGCCAGACCAACACCAACGCGGCGGGCGGCCGTGCTGAAATCGCGGGTTCGGAACAGGCCGTGCGTGTGCTTGGCAATGCTGCAAGCGCCTATCAACTTGGCCAGACCCAGATCAATGTTGGTGGCGGACGATCAGTCAAGCTCGCCGATATTGCCGAAGTGCGCGATCTTTATGCCGAGCAACGCAATCTTTCGACGATGAACGGTCGTCAGGTGCTGAGTTTCTCGATTACCCGGGCGAAGGGCGCGTCGGACGTGTCGGTTTATGACGAGGTTCAAAAGGAACTTGTCGCGCTAAAGAAAGAAAACCCCAAGGTTTCCTTCAGCGAGCTTTATACCAGCGTTGGCTACACCAAGGGCCAGTATAATTCGGCAATTATCGCGATGGTCGAAGGTGCGTTGCTCGCGGTTCTCGTCGTGTTTCTGTTCCTGCGTGATTGGCGCGCTACCATTATCTCGGCAATCGCAATTCCGCTTTCGGCGATTCCTACCTTCTGGTTCATGGATTTGATGGGGTTCAGCCTCAACGAAATCAGCTTGCTGGCGCTTAGCCTTGTGGCTGGTGTGCTAGTCGATGATGCTATCGTTGAAATTGAAAATATTGTCCGCCACATGCGGATGGGCAAATCCGCATTTCAGGCGTCGATCGATGCGGCGGATGAAATCGGCCTTGCCGTTCTGGCAACGACGATGGCGATTGTCGCGGTGTTCTTGCCCGTTGGCATTATGCCGGGTGTTTCGGGACAGTTTTTCAAGAATTTCGGGCTGACTGTTGTGATGTCGGTGCTGCTTAGTCTTGCGGTAGCGCGGTTGATTACACCAATGCTCGCGGCGTATTTCCTTAAGGCGCACGGTGAGGCCAAGCACGGTGAAGGCTGGCTGATGGATCGCTATATGAGCGTTTTGCATTGGTCGCTTCGCCACCGGATGATCACAATGGGCTGTGGCGGTGCTGCTTTTGTGCTGACGATTGCGCTGTTTATGAATATTCCTTTCACCTTCCAGCCGAGCGTTGATTTCTCGTTTAGCTCAATCCGGATTGAAATGGTTCCAGGCACCACGACGGCCCAGACGCGTTCAGTGGCTGAAAAAGTGCAACATATGCTTAATGAAGACGCGCCAGATGTCGCAAAGGCCTTCGCCGATATTCGTCCGGGCAGCGCGTCGATCTTCCTCACTCTCAAGGAAGATCGCGTCCAGCCAAGCTATGATTTTGAAAAGGAATGGGGGCCAAAGCTTGCCGAGATTCCCGATGCGCGCGTCCGTTTCCAATCGCAAAATGGCGGGTTTAGCGGCCGTGACCTCACGATCACGCTCGGCGGTGATAATCCTGAGACACTGATGGCGCAGGCCAACCGGATCACCGAAGAAATGAAGGGGATGAAACAGCTTGTTGCGCCGCGTGTTAACGGTGATTTGCTGCGCCCCGAAATCACAATCAAGCCCCGCATGGATTTGGCGGCGGATCTAGGTGTGACGACAACGGCGCTTTCACAAACAATCCGGATCGCAACGCTTGGTGATATTGATCAAAACAGCGGAAAATTCTCGCTCGTTGATCGCCAGATTCCGATCCGCGTCAGCCTGAGTGAAAGCTCGCGAAAGAGCCTCTCAACCATTGAAAATCTCCCCGTGCCAACCGCGACCGGCGGATCGGTTCCGCTCAAGACCGTTGCTGAAATCAGCTTCGGCGCGGGGCCGACGGTAATCCAGCGTACCAACCAGATTCGCCGGATCACGATCGGTGCCGATTATGCGATCGATCCAAAGACTGGCAAAGCCTATGTTAGCGGTGATGTGGGCAAGCTGATTGATGGCCTTCCCGGCATGAAAAACCTCCCGCTCGGGATCAAGCGGTTAACCCTGGGCCAAGACAAGTGGCAGCAGGAAATGGTAACCAACTTCGCGATTGCGGTCATTTCGGGTGTATTCTTGGTCTTTGCAGTGCTCGTGTTGCTCTATCGCCGCGTGATGCCCCCATTTGTGAACATGGGTTCGCTGTTGCTGGCACCGCTTGGCGGCGCGCTTGCCTTGCTAATCACCGGCAATCCGATTTCAATGCCGGTTCTGATCGGGATACTCATGCTGCTCGGCATCGTTGCCAAAAACTCGATTCTGCTGGTCGATTTTGCGCTTGAGGAAATGGACAAGGGTGTCGACAAGACGATTGCGATTATCGATGCAGGGCACAAACGCGCGCAGCCGATTGTCATGACAACTGTGGCCATGGTGGCCGGCATGTTCCCAACCGCACTTTCGCTTTCAGGGGATAGCGCATGGCGTGCGCCGATGGGCGTAACGGTGATCGGCGGGCTGATCGTTTCGACTATTTTGACGCTTGTAATCGTGCCCGCGACCTTCAGTCTTGCGATGGGTGTCGAACAGCGTGTCGGGCCGTGGCTATCCTATTGGTTGACGACGGGCGGCGAAAGCGGCACCGTCAAAAAGCCGCCGCGCCTCTTTGCTGGTGGCTATCGTTGGCGGAACCGGCCGCCAGCGACGATTATCGAACCGGCGGAATAAATAGGGTAGCGCCATCGCACTGCGACCACGCATAGGTCTTGAAAGACTGAACCCAGCGCAACCCGGCGCGCGCGGGATAAAGATTGTCGCGACTGGATCGCTGATCGTGATGGCGTGCATCTATTTCACGGCAAAAGCGAACCTCGACGTCCATCCGGCGATTGGCTACATCAAGGCGTTTGCCGAGGCGGCTATGGTCGGGGGGCTCGCCGATTGGTTTGCGGTCACAGCGCTATTCCGTCATCCGCTTGGCCTGCCAATCCCGCACACCGCGATCATCCCGACCAATAAAGACCGGATCGGCGACACTATGGCGTTGTTCCTCAAGGATAATTTTCTGACGCCCACTGTGGTTGCGCGGCGGATGCGCAAAGTTGACGTTGCAGCAGCACTTGGCCGTTTCCTCGCTGATCCCGATCACGGTGGGGCCGGGCGGTTGCGCGACGGCGCGTCGAAACTGCTGGCGAACCTGCTCGAATCGCTCGATCAGAACCGGCTGGGCGGGATGGCGAAATCTGCCGTTGCAACACGGTTGCGCGGGCTAGACGTTTCACCTTTGCTTGGCCAGACGCTCGAAGCCGCGATGAAGGAAGGGCGTCACCTTCCGCTAATGGGTGGTCTCATAACCCGTGCGAGCGAAATCCTTGCTTCAAATGATCATTTGATCCGTGAAATGGTGCATGAGCGCGCGGGCTCGGTTCTGCGCTGGACGGGCCTTGATGAAAATGTTGCCAACGCGATCATCAATGGACTTAACAAGCTGTTGTTCGATATGGCCGATGATCCCGACCATCCTCTCCGCGCGCGTGCCGATCAGGCTTTGGGGGATCTCGCCTTTGATTTGCAGCATGATAAAGAGATGCAAAACAAGGTTGGCAATTGGAAGAATGAGATTGTCGATAATCCCGCGATGCAGCACTGGATCGGCGGACTGTGGGAGCAAGCGCGCGCTGGCCTGCTAAAGTCCGCGCGCGATCCTGAACGGGTACTTGCAGGAAAATTCGGCGATATGCTGCGTCAGCTTGGTGGCACGCTTCAGGATGATCCGCAGCTTCGCCACACCATTAACCGTTTCGCGCGGCGCACCATCGTCGGCGCGACCGCAAGTTATGGCGACGGGATTGTCACGCTGGTATCGGATACCGTGCGCGGCTGGGATGCGGCGAAAATCACTGACCGGATCGAACAAGCCGTTGGCCGCGATCTCCAATATATCCGCATCAACGGGACGCTGGTCGGTGGTCTCGTCGGGCTTATCCTCCATGCGGTTGATGTCTGGGTGTGAGCCGATCTTGCATTCGGGCTTTGGCTCGTGCATCCGCAGACCATGACGACTGAACGGATTAATGCGCTTTTGAGCAGTGCCTACGCGGCGCAACAGGCGGGCCAGCCAGATGTAGCGGCCAAGCATTATCAGGCACTTCTCGCCATCGCGCCTGAGCATCCTAGCGCGCTCAATTCGCTTGGGGTTATCGCGATCAACGCCGGCGACGTGGAGGTGGCAGTCGATTATCACGTCCGCGCTGCCGCTGCTGATCCAACTGCCGGGCCGCTCTGGCTTAATCTCGCCCGCGCACAGCGTGAAATGGGCGATGATGAAGGCGAACGGGTCAGCCTTGGCCGTGCGCTTGATATCAACCGGCTTGATTTCATGGCGCTCATCCGCATGGCGCAATTGCATGAGCGTTTAGGAGAGTTGGGAGACGCGGCACCGATCTGGGCTGGGATTGTCCAGATCGCGCCGCCGCCTGCCCAGCGTAACGAAGGTATCAATGCGATTCTTGCCCATGCGCGTGATTTTCTGGCGCGGCAATCGTCCTATTATAGTGAGGTTTTGGATGTCGGCCTCGCTGCCGACCGTGCGGAGCTTGATGGTGCCGAACTCCGCCGTTTCGATGCCTGCATGGATAGCGTAACAGGCAAACGCCGTATCTACACCAACCAGTGCGACGGGATCCATTATCCCTTCCTCCCCGCCGATGAGTTTTTTGAGCGGAAGCATTTTCCTTGGATGGAAGCCGTGGAAGCACAGACGGATGCCATCCGTGATGAGCTGCTCGCACTGATCGCCGCCGATGCGCCGGGCTTTGCGCCCTATGTTGCGCAAGATCCGGGAACGCCGCAAAACCTGTGGTCAGGGCTAGATCATTCGCTGTCATGGAGCGCCTATTATCTGATCAAATATGGCGAGCGGATCGAGGATGCCTACGCGCGTTGCCCGGTGACGACGGCAATGCTCGAAAGCATCCCCGGCGCAAAAATTTCCCGCCGCGCGCCGACGGCCTTTTTCTCGATCCTCAAGCCTAAAACGCACATCCCGCCGCACACCGGC
>JBBTEI010000064.1:0-22423 GCA_038042405.1 Pseudomonadota bacterium | reverse complement strand
GGTTGGTGCCCTTTGCCGCCCAATCGCGTGACGATCCGGTGCCATATTCCTTGCCGCCGATGACGACCAGCGGCGTGCCGTCGGCCTTGTGGCGCATTGCGGCGTCGTAGATCGCCATGGTTTCGCCGCCGTAGGATGACATCCCGCCTTCAATGTCGGGCACCATTTCATTCTTGATGCGGATGTTGGCGAAGGTGCCGCGCATCATCACATCATGATGGCCGCGCCGCGCGCCGTAGCTGTTGAAATCGGCCTTCGCCACCTGATGCTCCGTCAGGAACTTGCCAGCAGGTGAATCCGCCTTGATGCTGCCCGCCGGGCTGATGTGATCGGTGGTGATCGAATCGCCGAGGATCGCGAGCGGCTTTGCGCTCAGGATATCGGTGACGGGGGCGGGTGTCATGCTCATCCCCTCAAAATAGGGCGGATTGGCGACATAGGTGCTGCCCGCGCGCCATTGGTAGGTGGCAGAGCCTTCGACCTGGATCGCCTGCCAATGCGCATCGCCCTGATAGACGGTGGCATAGCGGCTTTCAAACATTGATCGATCAATGTTGGCGGCCATCGTGTCGGCGATTTCCTGATTGGTCGGCCAAATATCGCGCAGATACACGTCAGTTCCGTCGGTCGCTTGGCCGATGGGCGTGGTCGTGAAATCTTCGGTGACGGTGCCCTTGAGCGCATAGGCGACGACCAGCGGCGGCGAAGCGAGGAAGTTCGCGCGCACATCGGGCGAGACGCGGCCTTCAAAGTTGCGGTTGCCCGAAATGACCGAGGCCGCGACGATATCATTGGCGTTGACCGCCTTGCTGATCGGTTCCGCCAGAGGCCCAGAGTTACCGATGCAGGTGGTGCAGCCATAGCCGACGAGGTTAAATCCGATTGCATCGAGATCAGCTGAAAGCCCGGCGCGGTCAAGATAATCAGTGACGACCTGTGATCCCGGCGCGAGCGATGTTTTCACCCAAGGCTTGGGCTTCAATCCAAACGCATTGGCCTTCCGCGCGACGAGGCCTGCGGCGACGAGGACGCTCGGGTTCGACGTATTGGTGCAGCTTGTGATCGCGGCGATCACCACGTCACCGTCGCCAATGTCATGCGTCGCACCCTCAACCGCAACGCGTTTGGCGCTCGCGTGCTTGTACGTGCTGATTAGGTCGGCGTTGAACACGTCATCAACTTCGGTGAGGATCACCTTGTCCTGCGGGCGTTTTGGCCCGGCAAGGCTTGGCACGACCGAACCCATGTCAAGCTCAAGCGTGTCAGTGAACACCGGATCGGGCGCGTCGGCAAAGCGCCACAGGCCTTGTGCTTTGCAATAGGCTTCGGTGAGCGCAATCTGCCCCTCATCACGGCCGGTGAGGCGCATATACTCAAGCGTTTTTTCGTCAATGCCGAAGAAACCGCAGGTCGCGCCATATTCAGGCGCCATGTTGGCGAGCGTCGCGCGGTCGGCCAGCGTGAGCGAATCCAAGCCGGGGCCGTAATATTCAACGAAGCGCCCGACGACGCCCTTGGCACGCAGCATCTGTGTGGCCGTCAGCACCAGATCGGTTGCGGTAATCCCTTCGGCCATCGCGCCCGTCAGTTTGAAGCCAACGACTTCGGGGATCAGCATTGATACGGGCTGGCCGAGCATCGCCGCCTCGGCCTCAATCCCGCCAACGCCCCAGCCAAGCACGCCAAGGCCGTTGATCATCGTCGTGTGGCTGTCTGTCCCGACGCAGGTAT
Source organism: Pseudomonadota bacterium (assembly GCA_038042405.1). Lineage (GTDB taxonomy): Bacteria > Pseudomonadota > Alphaproteobacteria > Sphingomonadales > Sphingomonadaceae > Aquisediminimonas. The sequence goes on along the minus strand of JBBTEI010000064.1, from coordinate 20,692 downwards.
CGGGGTAAGCGATCAGCGTGCCATCGGGCGCAGTCGACGTCCACACGGCTTGGGCGATATGTTCAAGATTGACCTGATGGCAAATGCCGGTGCCGGGGGGCACGGCTTTGAAATTATCAAGGCTCTTGCTGCCCCATTTGAGGAAATCATAGCGCTCGCCATTGCGGTGATATTCAATCTCGACATTCTGCTCAGCCGCCTTGGGGTGGCCAAATTCGTCAACCATCACCGAATGATCGATGACGAGATGGACGGGCACGAGCGGGTTGATCTTGGCAGGGTCACCGCCCAGCTTGGTCATCGCATCGCGCATTGCCGCCAAATCAACGACGCAGGGGACGCCAGTGAAATCCTGCAACAGCACCCGTGCGGGGCGATACTGAATTTCGCGGGTTGATTTGGGGTCTTTCTGCCAATCGACCAGCGCCTGCACATCGTCGGTCGAAACCGTGAACCCGCCGTCTTCAAAGCGCAGCAGATTTTCGAGCAGCACCTTCATGCTGAAGGGAAGCCGCGAGACATCGCCTAGCTTCGCCGCCGCCTTGGCAATCGAATAATAAGCGACGGTTTTGCCCCCAGCGGTGAGCGTATCGCGAGTGCCAAGCGTGTCTTGTCCAACGGCGGTCATAGATTTTCCCCTGTGTGTTTGAGCGTTGCAGCGACGATAGCCGCTGCCACTACGATTCTGCAATCGCAATGATGGTGTACGGTACAGGGGATAGGGCGACTATCTCATCCCGGGAGCTTGGGGATGGTTTAGCAAGCGGGAGGGAGCGTGGGAAGGGGGCGTGATGGTGGCCTAATGTATCAATTAGCCGATTCTTTCATCCGTTGATATCGTCGAACCGCCATTGAAATAAACGCATCATCATCTTGATCTGTATGCAAATTAAGAAACTGATCCGGTTCATCAGGTTTTTGAGTATTCAACCAAATCGCTTCCATACGCACAGGCCCTAACTGCAACAGCCTCGGGCGATAAACATAACCATCATCATCAAACACATCGACAGCTTTATTCAAATGGCGGTTTAAATTTAAAGCCGCTCTTCCAAATGAATAGCTTATGAGTTTTGGAGACTTAAGCGTTTGATGTAATATGTTGACAATGGCACCGCAATTCCGATCAGGGTGAAGCCAAAAATAGCGCCATCCAGCGCGCCAACTTTTGTGATATTCGCGCGCCTCTAGGCGATGCTTTGCAATCGAATAGACGGGGAGCATCCCAAGCGACCCTTGGGGAATCGAAGGCGGATGACCCAAGCTGGATGGCAGCCTTTCCGAAAGACAAGCAAGCGCGATATCGCGGGCGGCCTTTGAATGGCGAACATGGTTGATTGTCACGGCATTGGCCTTCTGCACGACAACGCATATTCCCAATGACCGATTTGGCCAGAGTCGACGCCCTCAATATAGTGGTTCAATGCACTGATCGGAACTTCAAATCGATTGTCCGGATCACCATTAGGATTGGGATCATAGATGGCAAAAGCGGGTTCCCCTTGGAGCGTCCCGGTGCCAAAAGCGCAGATCGCGTGTCCGACATCAAGCCCTTTCCAAGAGATATGAATTCCCAATGGATTTCCGGCCACTATTGCCTGTTGCATTTCGGTTATCTTATCCGGATCCGAAAGATCATCGCCGTCGTATAATAAATCGGCCAAATCAAGATTAAAAAATACCCCGGTCAATCGTGCAGCCTTATCTCTCAACTCGCGCAAATGAAAAAAAACAACTTCATCTTGCGTCATACCTGCTGCCGTCGGGATCTGATAGATTTCCGTTATGAAAGATGCTACAGCTGCCCAACAAATATTGTCACCATTCTGATCTTCAAATCTCGCGTTCGTAATATTTGGAACATAGTGCCACTCTGTGGAGCGGCCAGAATCTTGGATATAAAAATTTCCGACGGTAGCAAATGACGGAATATCAACCATGTCACATCCAATCATTTATCTTTTTTAAAAAATGATTCTAATTCTTTTTTTTCTTTTTTCAATTTTAGAATATTAATCTCTTGTTCTAAGATTTTTTGTTGAGTGTCGTCGCCTGCGCGCAATGTCTCGATCTTCTTTTGTGCTTCTATTATCTCGATCCGTTCATCGAGTAACTGAAGTTCTGTTTTTTCCTTCTTTTCGCGCGCCTCGCGTCTTTTTTCTTCTGCATCATATCTCGCTTGTCTATTTTCTGCGGCGAGCGTAGCAATTTCAAGTACGCTCGCGGACGCGGTGTCAAAGGCTTTGGCGATTTCAGGGCCGCCAGCCTTGCTTTTATCATGCTTGCCTGACAGAAGGCTGCCATCCTGAGCAAACATAAGAGTAATCTCATTTTTTTCCGCAAAGCCGCTCTTGAGCTCGAACTGCCGAATTCGTCCAAGTTGGGGCATCGAAATATTCTTAGAAATGATCGGTTTCGATGGTTGATTTACCGCTTTTAGCGTAAACTTTACATCAACTGGATCACGCATAACAAACCCTGAGTAGCTATTATCATTGATCGGCGTTGAACCTCTGACGTTCGCCACCTCAACCAACCTTGTTATCGACGCTTGTACAGCTATTTCATCGGTAATTTTATCTTTACTTCCAAACAAAGAAAACATGACATCCTTGTTAATTCCAAGGCTTTCCAGCCATTTTTCTAATTTTTTTCTATCTGGCGAATATATTTTTTCCATTTCTCCATCAGATGGACTGAAGTTAAATTCTTCCGAGTATGTCAACAATTTTTCATATTTCGATTTATTTTTCTTTAACATTGCTATTTGAATGTCAATTATATCAATTTTTTTGTTTATTTCTTCGTACTTTTTTTTATCATTGTCTATTAAATTATCACCGATAATTCGTTTTTGCAATGCAGAGATTCTTTCAGAAAGATTTTTAGATTTTTCTTCTAAATCTTTTAGTTCGTTAGGAATTTTCTCTAGACTATTGATGGCTTCATATATTTCATTGGAACAGAGTTTGGGTGGATTTAGCTCTTTTATCGCACCGGGTTGTCCAGCCAAAGTTGAAGGTAAATCTCGTTTTAAAAGAGACTTTGCAATATTTGTCGCAAATCCAATTGTGCTAGTGATAGCCTCACTCTCTTTTCCTTCAATATTAGCATTAATGCTTTCTAATATACCAGTAGATTCAAATGTATCATCATCTGTCTTATCAGTTTCCTGCCCAGACACCTGCCTTTTATAGTATTTCACATCAATCTTACCAGTCTTGAATGTTTTCGTCATTTTACGGTAGTCAAGTGAATATAATTCTCCACCAAATATGTTGGTCTTATATATTGCGTCTTGATCAAAATCAAGATTTGCTATTTGTATTTTGGCAGATTCTTGATCAAACTCACACTTTGTTAATCTCCATGAGATACTAAGCTCTAAGTTTTTGACAGGCAGCCGGTAAGGAAAGCCTTGGACTGGCGCGATGCTTTTGGGATCCTCACGAACTGTAGTGAGTTGCGTCGTGCAGGCGGACAGAGTGATTGCCGAAATGCAAACATATGCGGTTGCTTTTCGGAGGGTCTGCGTGTTGTTTGCTTTGTTACCGCAAATTGAAAACATTGTCCCAATCATTTTGTCACCTTTCCCCAATTGAATAGCTGTCCATAACAACCTCATCAAAGCGTGCCGCGTGATCGCTGTCACGCTGCAACTGAAAGTGCAGATATTCGCGCCATAGCGCACCGTATTTTTCAGGACAGATGGTGCCGCTAATAACCTAACCCCCTACCCCCCAAACTTCTCCACAACACACCCCAGCACCGGATCATAGCGTGCCGAGCGGCTTGCCAGCAGCGGCACTGACGCGGTGACTGTCTTGGTCGCTACGTCCTCGGACAGGCGGATGGGTTCCATGCCGGGTTCGAAATCCTTGTAGCAATCCTCGAGACTCCGATTGCCGATGTAGCGGCAGCCGCAGGTGACGCGGGCGGCGTAGCCGACGCCGACTTCGAGCAGCGGCTTTTGGCTCCACGCGTAGTAGAGCAGCGCAACGATGATCGCGGGGAGGATGTAGATGAACGCCTTGGCGATCCGTCTTCCTGTCATGGGTGTCTTGCTTTCATGGGCCACAGGGTTAGGCTGGGCTTATGCAAATGAAAAGCCTTGTTATCGCGGTTGCCGCAGCACTCCTCTCCACCCAGTCCACCGCCGTTGCCCCGCCGGGGGTGCTGTCGCCGCTCTTTGCCGCTGACCAAGGCGAGACGCGCGCCGTCCTCATCATGCGCGGCGGGAAAGTCGTCGCGAAACGCTATGGCCCCGGCTATTCGGATGCCAATCGTTTTATCAGCTGGTCAATGGCGAAATCTGTGACCGCCGTGTTGGTGGGTGAACTTGTTGCCGATGGCAAGCTGAGCCTTGATGCGCCTGTGCCCTTTGTCGAGTGGCGCGCGCCCGGCGATCCGCGTGGGGAAATCACGCTACGGCAGATGCTGCATATGTCATCAGGGCTTGATCATAGCGAGGGGCTTGATCCGCGAAACGGGGCGGCGGGCGTGCTGAAATCGGACACCGCATCAATCCTGTTTGTGAACGGCACGCAAGACATGGCGGCACGCGGGCTGGCCAAAGGAATGGAAGCAAAGCCGGGCACAAAGTACGAATATAGCTCAATCACGTCGCTGCTGCTGTCCGAGCTGATCACGCGGACGCTGACCGACAGCAAAGACGCAAAAACCCGCGCGCAGGCCTATACCGCGTTTGCGCAGGAACGGCTGTTCGGCCCCGCAGGCATCATCAGCGCAGTGTTTGATTTTGACGGGGCTGGCACGCAAATCGGCGGCTCAATCATCTATATGGGCCTTGAGGATTGGGGCCGCTTTGGCCAAGTGATGATGGGCCGCGCTGGGGTGATCGCGCCAGACTGGCTGACATTCCTCCGCACACCGAGCGCGACTGACGCCGGTTACGGCGGGCACATCTGGCTCAATCGCCCGCGCCCCAAGGGCTCTGATCCCGCACTCTTCCCCGGCACCGGGCCGGATAGTCTTTATGCCGCGATTGGCCATCTCGGCCAGTTTGTGATCGTTTCGCCCGAGCAGGATCTGGTGCTCGTCCGGCTTGGTAAGACGAATGATAATGTGCTTGAGCCTGTACGTGTTATGCTTGGTCGCTCGGTTTATATGCTTGAAAATAGTCCGGGAGATTGAACACTCAAACAGACGCAGCCCCTAGCCAAAGCCACCGCTTTGCGCGAAAGGGCAGGCATGGCACGTGGAATCAGGCCCAAACGGGCGCAAGCAAAACAAGGTAGCAGCGGCAGGCCGCGTTTTTGGGGAAGGCACGCGGTGATAGCGGCGCTCGCCAATCCCAATCGCGACGTGCGCAAAATTTCGGGCACGCGTGAGGCGCTGGCTATGCTTGATCTGCCGCCGGGGCTTCCCGTCACCTTTTGTGACGTTGCCGATCTAGGCCGGATGGTGCCAAGCGACGCACCGCATCAGGGGCTCGTGGCCGAGGTTGATCCGCTCGATGATGTCTGGCTTGGCGACATTTTGGCGGATAACGCCGACAATGATCGCCCCATCCTCTTGCTCGATCAAGTGACCGATCCGCACAATGTCGGCGCGGTGCTGCGTTCGGCCGCAGCGTTTGATGCTATCGCGATTGTTACACAGGATCGCCATTCTCCGCCTGAATCTGGCACGATTGCGCGTGCTGCCTCGGGAATGCTCGAAATTGTGCCGTGGGTTCGCGTCGTCAATCTTGCGCGCGCGCTTGATGAAATTGGTGAGGCTGGCTTCTGGCGGATTGGCTTGGCTGGTGAGGCGAGCGATACGCTTGAAGACGCACTGGGCACGTCAAAGATCGCACTTGTGCTGGGCGCCGAAGGCGAAGGGATGCGCCAGAATACCGGCGCGCACTGCGATACCATCGCACGGCTACCGATTAGCGAACAGGTCGAAAGCCTCAACGTCTCAAACGCTGCGGCCATCGCACTTTATGCCATTGCGACGCGAAAGTAGAGACTAGAGGCACGCCTCAAGCAATGGCTGATCAAAGCCGTATTGCCGTGCTTTATCAAGGGTATAGGGGCGAAGCCCCATCGCGCGGTATTCGCCGATGATTTTGCCGTCTGCGTCTTCCGAAAGATATTCGAATTTGAACAATTCCTGTGTGACGATCACTGGCCCTTCCATCCCGATTACCTCGGTTACGTTGGTAATCCGCCGCGAACCATCGCGCAGTCGTTTCACCTGAATGATCAGATCTACCGAATCGGCAATCTGGCGTGAAATCGCCTCCTTGGGCATTTTGATGTCGCCCATCATCACCATATTTTCCATACGACCAAGCGCTTCACGCGGAGAGTTACTGTGGAGCGTACACATAGAGCCGTCGTGGCCGGTGTTCATCGCGGCAAGCAGATCGAAACATTCCTGACCACGAATTTCGCCGAGGATGATCCGGTCTGGTCGCATACGCAGTGCGTTGACGACAAGATCACGAATCGTGATTGCGCCATGGCCTTCAAGGTTGGCAGGCCGTGTTTCGAGCGGAAGCCAGTGCGGCTGTTGCAAACGAAGCTCGGCAGCATCTTCAATCGTCAGCACACGTTCGCCCGGATCGATCATCTTTGATAGTGCGTTGAGCATCGTCGTTTTGCCCGAACCCGTACCGCCCGAAATAACGATATTGAAGCGGCAGGCACCCGCAATCTTGAGCGCAGTCGCCATTTTTTCGCTCATCGATCCACCCTTGGCCATCATATCGAGTGTGATCGGTTTGGCGGAGAATTTACGAATCGAAATCGCGGTACCGCGCAGTGACAGCGGCGGGACAATCACATTGACGCGCGAACCATCGGCAAGGCGGGCATCGGCAAGTGGCGATGTCTGATCAACGCGGCGGCCAACCGAATTGCAGATGCGCTGCGCAATCTGGAACAGATGCGCCTCATCGCGGAACTGGATCGGCGCGATGGTGAGCTTACCCTTTTTTTCGATATAGGTCTGATCGGGGCCGTTAACCATAATATCGGTGATCAGCGGATCGTTGAGCAATTCCTCAAGCGGCCCAAGGCCAAGCAATTCATCAACCAGAACTTTTTCGAGCGCAAATTGTTCGCGGCGGTTGAGCGTCAGCTTGAGTTCGGCCAGCACCTCGCCGATGATCGGGCGAAATTCTTCGGCCAGTTCATCCTTGTTAAGCGTTGCTGCGGCTTCGGGATCAATGCGTTCAAGCAAACGCGGGAGCACTTGCTCTTTGATCTTGTGAACCGAAGCTTCAAAACCTTCGGCCTTGGGCTGAACGGTATCTAGCGCATTTTCACGCTCCGAAAGCCGCGCCATCGCATCCATGGCTGTCGTCGCCGGAGCCGCATCAGCAGCGCCCGGCAAAGGCACGCCATTTACAGGCGGGAATTGCTGACCACCTGTGAGTGCTTCGTCCGGCGCGCGTGACGAACCTCCTTGCATCGGCCGTGCGACACCAAAGGCGGGGCGATTACCCCCACCATTGCCACCACTCACACCATTTCGTCTGCCAAATGCGCTCATTTTCAAGCCTTAATACCGGGTCGACGGATAGAAATCTGATTATCAACCACGGTGAATATGCGGTAAACTTTTACAAATGGCTAATTTCGGCAAGGATTGACGGTTAACCGTGCCCAGCGGTGCCAATCCATTCCACCCAAGCTCCATGTGCATGGGCGGTTCCGAGCACTTTCATTTCGCCACCCGATGGCCAGTAGCGCACCATCAGTTCATGCTGAAACGTATCACGATTGGTTTCAAGCGCGATCCACGCCAGCGGGCGTTCGGGCGTAGCTGAGGCAGCGGCGGTTTCCATTGCTTTGGTAATCCGCGCCTGCGTGTCACCGGGAAGATATTGCCAAACGATTGAGTGCATCAAAACCCGCGTTGTCCCAAGCGCCTGCGGTGTCGCAAGCTGCGCCTCGACCCAGTCAGCCGCATCAGCCTTAACCAAATCTACGCCACGTGCTCTGATCATCGCGATCCCGGCATCCATCCGCGCGAAACGCGCTACCATTTCAGGCCAGATATAGGCGCGCAGCCGATCAGCAGATTCATCATCACACGCATCAATCGGTGCCACGTCACACCCGCGCACCGATGTTATAACAAACGCAGCAGGCGGCGGCGGCGGGCCGCGCCATTCGGGGCAAATCGTTGTCGGGGTATCCGCTGGGCCACTCACCACACCACCTAAGTCGTAGCGATAACGATCAATGAGCAAATTCATGCCAGCGCTTGAACCGATTTCTATAAGCTCAAAATTGGGCACGACGCGCCTGGCAAGCCAATGGAGCGCAGCCACAAAATTGGCCGAGCGTCCGGCTTCATTGGTTTGCGGCGGGCCATCAAACCAGGGCAGCAGTTCGGCATCATGACGCGCAACAATCTCACCAACCAGCGCGTCAATGGCCACCTGATCAGTCATTTCGCCGCGATAAACCGCACCAAGCCCCGGTTCGATCCCGCGCCGGAACAGATCATGCAGCCCGCCCGCGAGCCGCAGCGGCATCGCATCCTTGATCACACTTCCCGGCCAAGCCGCAATCCGCGCGCCGCACGCTGTGTGACCTTGCGCCAGCGCAATCATCGCACGGCAAACAGCCCCCGTCCCCGGCGCGCTATTCCGCACCGCATGTTCGGCCTGCTGGGCGATGCCATCGGCGATTTCTGTTCGGAGCATCAGCATTTGCCTAGCTTGCCCTTATTGCACCGCACAAGTAAAGCCTCCGCCACCATGCCAAGCCCGATTATCATCGCCCTGCCCAAGGGCCGCATCCTTGAAGAAGCGATTCCCTTGCTCGCGCGCATCGGAATATTGCCCGAGCCAGCCTTTTCGGACAAGAATAGCCGCGCGCTCAAATTCGCAACCAACCACACTGGTATCGAAATCATCCGCGTCCGCGCTTTTGATGTGGCGACCTTTGTTGCCCACGGCGCGGCACAGCTTGGCATTGTCGGCTCCGACGTAATCGATGAATTTGCCTATTCAGAGCTATATGCACCTGTTGATTTGAAGATCGGCCATTGCCGCATTTCTCTCGCCGAGCCAGCCGCGCTTGCAGCAGAAGACGATCCACAGTCGTGGAGCCATGTTCGCGTCGCCACCAAATATCCGGGGCTAACGCGCAAATATTTCGCAGCGCGCGGAGTTCAAGCGGAATGCGTTAAACTCAACGGCGCGATGGAACTTGCGCCGATGCTTGGCCTGTCGAGCCGGATTGTCGATCTGGTATCATCTGGCCAGACGCTCAAGGAAAATGGGCTGGTTGAGGTTGAGGTGATCGCGCAGGTGACTGCACGGCTGATCGTCAATCGTGCCGCATTCAAAACACACAGCGATATACCGCCGCTGGTCGATCAATTCAGGGCGGCGGCGCAATGATCAGGCTCGATACCCGAGATGACGGTTTTGGTGGGCGTTTCGCGGAACTCGTCAACGCCCGGCGTGAAACAGACAGCGACGTTTCGCGCGATGTGGCCGCAATCGTTGCTGATGTAAAGGCACGCGGGGACGCGGCAGTTGCCGACTATACAGAGCGATTTGATGACCATAATCTCGATTGGCGGATCAACCTGCAAGACTGCCAAGCCGCACTAGACGCGCTTGATCCTGACCTTCGCGCAGCACTTGAACTCGCGGCAGCACGCATCCGCGCTTATCACGATAAACAGCGCCCGGCCGACAGCGATACTATCGACGAGACCGGCACCCGCCTCGGTGCGCGGTGGCGCGCGGTTGATGCCGCAGGGGTCTATGTCCCGGGTGGGCGGGCAGCCTATCCGTCGTCGGTGTTGATGAATGCGATTCCGGCCAAGGTTGCGGGCGTTGCGCGGCTGGTGATGGTGACACCGACGCCGGGCGGGGTGATTAACCCCCTGGTTCTGGCAGCGGCGGCGCTTGCGGGCGTTGACGAAATCTGGCGGATTGGCGGCGCGCAGGCGGTGGCGGCGCTCGCTTACGGGACGGGTCAAATCGCCCCGGTTGACGTGATTACCGGCCCCGGAAACGCTTGGGTCGCCGAGGCGAAACGCCAGCTTTACGGCGTTGTTGGAATTGATATGGTCGCGGGGCCATCCGAAATCGTGGTAGTTGCCGATGCGCTGAGCAACCCCGAATGGATCGCGGCGGATCTGCTGAGCCAAGCCGAGCATGACCCGACGAGCCAATCAATCCTTTTTACCGATGATGCGGCGTTCGCTGACGCGGTGGTGGATGCAGTGGAAGCCCAACTCACAAAGCTTGCGACAGAGACGACCGCGCGGGCGAGTTGGGACGCCAATGGCGCGGTAATCCTTGTACAAAACCTGTCTGAAACACCGCAATTGATTGATCAGCTTGCCCCAGAGCATCTCGAACTGTGCGTTGAATCGCCTGAAATGCTGTTCAAAGCCGTCCGCCACGCCGGATCAATCTTCCTCGGGCGCTATACACCCGAAGCCGTTGGCGATTATGTTGGCGGGCCAAATCACGTTCTGCCAACCGGGCGGCGTGCGCGTTTTTCCTCTGGACTATCGGTATTGGATTTTATGAAACGCACCAGCTTCCTTGGCTGCTCCCCTGCCAGCATCACCGCGATTGGCCCCGCCGCCGTCGCACTCGCCACCGCTGAAGGCCTGCCCGCGCACGCCGCCAGCGTATCGGCGCGCCTGTCATGAGCCGGAGCAAACCCCGCTCGGCCGCGCGTCTCGCCGCTGTGCAGGCGCTGTATCAGCTTGAGATGGAGGGCACGCCGATGGCACAGCTCCTCCACGAGTTCCACGAACACCGCCTCGGCGCGACGATCGAGGATGTGACCTACACCCGCGCCGAGGTGGATTTCTTCAATGATGTGGTGAAGGGCGTTGACGCGCGGCGTGACGAGATTGACGGGCATATCACGGCCAAGCTCTCCGAAGGCTGGTCAATCGACCGGCTTGACCGACCGATGCGCCAGATCATCCGCGCCGGCACCTACGAGCTGCTCGCGCGCAACGATCTGCCCGCAGGCGTGATCATCAACGAATATGTCGATGTGGCGGACGCCTTCTATGCCAAGCGCGAAAAAGGCTTCGTCAACGGCGTGCTCGATGCAATTGCGAAAGCGGTGCGGGGGTAACTCCCCAAAAAAACCGCACTTTGCCGCCGATGACATGATTTCGCCCCAATCTTATCCTTAATGCGTGGCATGAACTACGAATCGGGCATATTGATGCATAGTGTCTGGCGCGGACTCAATCCGCCGGTGATATTCCATGGTCATAATGATGTGATGCTGTGGGGCATGTCGAATGAAGAGCGTGTTCTGCGGCTGATCAAGGCGCAGAAGGTTGCCGAGACACTGAATGAGGCTGGCTGCATCTGGGTCAATCTGGCCTATGCCTTCGATCCGCAGTGGCTTGCCCATATCACGAATCAGCCCGATACGGTTGTGACGATGAACGGCGTTCCCGTGCTCGCGCATTTGACCGAGCGGCGGATGGCGTCGCGGCTTGAGGACGGCCGCATCGACAAGGGCGCGCTTCAATCGATTGAATATACATCGAACCCGCAAATTTATAACCATAGTCTGCGTAAGCTCGAAACGCCGTTCCTGTCCGAACTCACGCGCGATACCGTCGCAATGATTGAGCGGCAGAGCTATTATGGCGCGTATAAGGGCGTCACCGATATCCTCACCAAATATCTTTGGCCCGAACTGGCGCTGTGGCTGACGCGGATTGCCGCGCGGCTGGGCATGACGCCTAATATGGTGACCGCGATTGGCGCGGTGGGCTGCATCAGCGCGATTTTCCTGTTTGCGATGGGCTGGTTCTGGAGCGGAATTGCCGCCGGTTTTGTGTTCATGGTACTCGATACTGTGGACGGAAAGCTTGCGCGCTGCACGATCACCTCGTCCTTCTGGGGCAATGTTTTTGATCATGGGCTTGATCTGGTGCACCCGCCCTTTTGGTGGGTGGCGTGGATCGTCGGGCTTGGCGCGGTGGGGCTGCCGCTCAGTCAGGGCCAGTATGAATTTGTGATGATCTCGGTGCTTGGTGGCTATGCCGCACAGCGCGCGATCGAGGGGGTTTTCATTAAGGGCTTTGGCCAGCATATCCATGTGTGGCGTCCGTTTGACTCATGGTTCCGCTTGATCACCGCGCGGCGCAACCCGAATATGGTCTTGCTCGTGGCATCGCTCCTTATCGGTCGCCCTGATTTGGGGATGATTGCCGTCGCATGGTGGACGATCATTTCGCTCGTTGTTCATGCTGTGCGCACGGTGCAGGCCTATTATGTCAAGGCCAGCGGAAACCGCATCACATCATGGCTGCAAGAGGCGGCGTGAACGAAACTATTCGCAAATTCGGTTATCCCGAAACGCTGATTGAAGAATTTGACCATTGGGTAATCCTGCTACGGCCTGCGCAGCCGACGCTCGGCTCGCTGGTGCTCGCTGCCAAATCGGATGTGACCACCTTTGCAGAATTGCCCGATGCGGCGTTCGCTGAACTGGCGCTGGTCAGCCGCGCGATTAAGACCGCGCTGAGCGCGGCAGTTGCGCATGAAAAGCTCAACTATCTGATGCTGATGATGGTTGATCCGCATGTCCATTATCACGTCATACCGCGCTATTCAGGTACAAGGGCGCATGACGGGGTGGTGTTTGCAGATCATGGTTGGCCAAAGCTGCCCGATTTGGCCCAAGCCGTTACGCTTGATGGCGCGCAGATTGCAGCGCTGACGGGCTGGCTAAAACCGCTGTTTAGTTAGATCCATCGCCGCGTCAGTTCCTCGGCGGTTTGGACATCATTGAGGAAATCCACTTCAGCCCAATCAAACCCGTCAATGGCGCAGGTGCCGATTTTTCCGGTTGGGGCAAGGGCATCAATTACCTTCAGATACCAATTCTCAACACCGGCGGAGGTGCGCATAAATGCCTCAACCGTGTCGCGGAACAGTGTCGCGCCTTCTCCGCGAAACGCAAGAAATCCGATCGATTCAGCATTGCTTTGCGCCGCTGATAGCGTTTTGCCAATGGCGACAAGCCGCTCGCCATCGCGCTCGACCTTCATATCATCGTTGTCATAGGCAGGCTTGATATCAACGGTAACACGCACGGGCCAATTACTGTCTGCCTGCACACACGCGACAATCGCGTCCGAAATCAACGTGTCACCGTTGAGGATCAGAAAATCCTCGTTCATCGCCGCGCGTGCAATCCAGCAGGAACCGAGATTATCGGCGACCTTATAGAAAGGATTGAACAGTGCCGTGAGCGTAACGCCCGGCCGCGCGAGCCGGGCAAGCTCTGCCTCAACCGTTTCCGTCATAAAGCCGGTGACGACATCAATCCGTTCGACCCCGCCTTTGATGAGCGCGCCCACCTGCCATTCAAGCAGCGTCTTGCCCGAAAATTCGATCAGGCATTTGGGTAGGCTTTCTGTCAGCGGCAACAGGCGCGACCCCTGCCCTGCACTCAGGATAATGGCTCGTTTGATCATGGACGTGGCTTTGCGGCAAAAATAGGGCTGAAATGTGGTGGCTACGCTTGCATTCTCGCGGCAAAACCATGACAGCGCGGAGCATGGCCGATAAGCAGACCCTCCACCTGTTCGATCTTGATCGCACGATCACCCGACTGCCAACCTATACGCCCTTCCTGATCCATGCCGCACTGCGGCTTGCGCCGTGGCGGCTGTTGCTGATCCCGGCGCTGATCCCCTATTTTGTCGGCTATGGCCTCAAACGCATCAATCGCAAGGCGCTGAAGCAAGTCATGCAATCGCTGATGCTTGGGCGGCGCATTGGTGCAGCACGGCTGGCGCGCGTTACCACATCGTTCGCCAAGACAACCGTCGAAAGCAATAGCTATGACGAAGCGAAACGTGTGATCGCCGACGCCAATGCGGCGGGCGAGCGCGTTGTTATCGCCACAGCTTCCCACCGCTTTTATGTTGAGCCAATCGCGACGGCGCTAGGCGTGACCCATGTGATCGCGACAGAATCCGTGTGGGACAGCGATCATCTCACCCCGCAAATTCCGGGCGAAAATTGCTATGGCGCTGCCAAGCGCATGATGGTCGAACGCTGGTTTTCCGACGCTGATCTTGATCGTGCCAACACCCACGTCCGTTTCTATTCGGATCATGTATCTGACTTGCCGACCTTTGACTGGGCTGATGAGCCAATCGCTATCCATCCCTCCCCCAAGCTGCGCGCCGTGGCGACGCAGCGGGGATGGCCAATCCTCGATTGGTAATCAGGTGGCTTCGTTTTTGCGTGCCCAGTCAAGATTCCGCGTCACATACATGATCGCTGCAAGTGCCACGAAGAGCATCAACGAACCAATGAGCAGCGAATAGGCCTCAAGGCTAAGCAGGATATAGAGCACCGCATAGAGCCCGGTCAGCAATCCGCCGACAATCCCTGCCCTCCGCCATGTTTTAAGGACAGCCGCCGAATAGGCCGTGATCAATCCAATGATCGCCGCACTTGCCATGATATAGGCAAAGGTGAAACCGATCACCTCGGCAAAAGCCAAGAGCAACGAGAAAAACAGGATCAGCCCTGCGCCGACGAGAAGATATTCCACGCTCGATACGCGCACGCCGCCAATCACATCAAACATCAGGAAAGCGATGAAGGTGAATCCGATGAACAGGAAGCCATATTTGGTCGCGCGGTTGACTTGATCGTAAAGGTCAACAGGCTGCACCAGATCAACCCGCGCATCATAATCGCCCGCAGGTGTCGCGCCGCCATAAGCGCCACGTTCAGGCATCGTAATGCGCTCAACCGGCGTTGCATCCTGAGCAGTGACAAGCGATTGGCCAAGTGCCAGATTGCCGACGCGATAGGTTGCTGAAAAACCGTCCGCGCCAACGCGGCGTGACGCAGGCAGGAATCCGCCCTGAAAGCTTGGATTGGGCCAAGGCGAACTGACCGTCCATGTTGTATCGCCTGCACGCGGGCTAAGCGTAAGCCAGCCATTGCCGCGAAACGCGTATGCAAACTCCATGTTGATTGGCGCGTTCAGCAGCCCGCGCGCATCAGCCCATGTGAAAAATCCGGCACCGCCGGTTGCAGGCAAGCCGTTCCCCGGCTGCAACATAAGCATCTTTTGATCGACGCTGACTTGCGGTGGAGCGCCGAACAGCCCGCGCGCATCCGAAAGGCCAAAGCGTAATTCGGCCCGTTCAAGAATGAGCGCGCCCGCGCCAACGCCGTAGCGTGACAAATCTGTGGGGAGCGCAAAGCGTGCCTTGCCTTTGACCGCAGCCTCATAAACAACCGCCTCATAAATCGAGCGTTGCCGACGTTCGGGTTTGATCTTGGTATCGATTGTGGCGGTTTCAGGCGAAAGAATCAGCTCGCGGACGATGTTGCGCGTCCGCGTTACCGCTTTGCCACCTTCGGTCACCGTCTCGGTGGTTTGGGCCTGATAGGGAATGACCAGCACTGGCCCTGCCATCGTCTGCGGCCCGCCCCAGCCTTCGGCGATTGAGGCGCGCGCGGTTTCAGATTGGGACTGCCGATCATAGACGAGCAGATAGGTCGCAAATAGCGGGATGGTGAGCAGCAGCCCAACGAGGATCACAAGTAACAGCTTCTTGCCCGGTGTCCGATCATCGCGCTGTGCAGGTGCCGTGAAACTCATCGCCATCTCCTATAAATTCAATTCGTCGTACTTTACACACACTTCATCGTCAACAATCTAAATTCACCCACCAAATTACGCTGTGGAGTGTGATAATATTTAACATAATAAGTCTTGATTCGTGATTTTCGCTTCCCATCTCAGGTCTTGCCGGACGCCATAGCGGGTCTGGTATGCGCCGCTGATGAACAGCCGCACATAACCCATGTTGCTTGGATAAGGACATTTACAATGCGAAACGCTCTTGATTTCACCCCCTACCGCCGCTCAATGGTTGGCTTTGACCGTTTGTTCGATGTGCTCGAACATAACGCACGCGCCACTGCGACCGACAGCAATTATCCACCCTATGACATCGAAAAGTCAGGCGATGACAGCTACCGCATCACCATCGCGGTTGCCGGCTTTACCCGCGACGAGATTGAGGTGACTGCGCATCAGAACCTCTTGACCGTAGCTGCACGCAAGGCCGAACCAGCCCAAGGCAGTGAGACTCCGCGCTATGTGCACCGGGGCATTGCCAACCGCGCATTCGAACGGCGTTTCCAGCTTGCCGACTATGTCCGGGTGGATGCAGCCTATGTGGCCGACGGTTTGCTCACCATTGATCTGGTGCGTGAAGTGCCCGAAGCCGTAAAGCCGCGCAAGATCGTGCTCGGCGCGACGACAGCAGAAGCAATGCCGCAGCTCAAGGCTGCTTAAGCCCAACAATCACCGCTCCCACTGCACTCCTGCAGCGGGGGCGGTTTTTATAGGTGCATTGCCGCGCGAAATGCGTCACTAAATCACGCATGAGACTGACCGATTGCCACAATATTGATGATTTCCGCCGCCTCGCGCAAAAGCGTCTGCCGGGGCCGGTATTCCATTATATCGACGGTGCTGCCGATGATGAGGTAACCAGACGGCGCAATACGACGGCTTATGAAGCGTGCGACCTTGTTCCCGATGTCCTCGCCGGGGTGCAGGACATTGATATGTCAACGACGGTGATGGGGCATAAAATTGATATGCCGCTGTTTCTTTCACCCACCGCAGTACAGCGCATGTTCCACCGTGATGGCGAAGCCGCAGTCGGCGCGGTAGCGCAGGCGAATGGCACCTTTTTTGGCATTTCCTCACTGGCAACAATCAGCATTGAGGAGATTGGCAGGACGATCAGCACCCCCAAAATGTTCCAGCTTTATGTCCATAAGGATAAGGGGCTGAACGCCGCCCTTGTTGCGCGCTGCAAGGCCGCGAAATTCGACGTGATGACGCTAACCGTCGATACCATCGTCAGCGGGCGACGTGAACGCGATTTACGGACTGGTTTCACCACGCCGATGCGATTGACCCCGGCCAGCATCGCGAGCTTTGCGCTGCATCCGGCATGGGCATTCAATTATTTTTTCCGCACCAAGTTCGCGCTTTCAAACCTCAAGGATCATGTGGCCGAGGGCACCAATGTCGCGCTTTCGATTGCGGATTATTTCAACACGATGCTCGATCAATCGATGGATTGGAAAACCGCAGAAGCCATCCGTGCCGATTGGGGCGGGCAGTTCTGCCTCAAAGGGATTATGTCAGTTGCGGATGCGCGGCGGGCGGTTGATATTGGTGCCACCGCGATCATGGTATCGAACCACGGCGGGCGTCAGCTTGATGGCAGTCGCGCACCCTTTGATCAGCTTGCCGAAATTGTCGATGCGGTGGGCGACCGGATCGATGTGATCTGCGACGGTGGGATTACGCGCGGCACGCATGTGCTCAAAGCGCTCTCGGTGGGGGCGAAGGCCTGTTCGGGCGGGAAGCTCTATCTTTATGCGCTGGCCGCCGCTGGTCAGCCCGGCGTTGCCCGTGCGATTGGCTTGCTCCGCGATGAAATTGCGCGCGGTATGAAGCTTATGGGTGTGCGAAGCGTCAGCGACCTGAACCGCGACAATCTGCGCTGGCGCTAAATCTGATCGGCTAAGTTGCCCTGATCGAACGATAAAGCGTTACTGCCAGATAGGCCATGTTCAGCTTCAACCTGTCATTATTGCCTCCATCAAAGGCAAACCAAAGGATGATAACATGCGTAAGTTTCTTTCGATTATATCTGCCACCGCACTTCTTGTTCCCGCCTTTGCAGTGCCGTCCACGCCTGCTGAAGCACGTTCAAATGCAGGCGAATGGCGCGGCAAGGATGGCCGTCTCTATTGTCGCAAATCAAACGGCACCGTCGGATTGGTTGTCGGTGCCGCAGGCGGTGCATTGATCGGGCGGGCGGTTGATACACGCGGCGACCGGGCAACCGGTACTATTATTGGTGCCGCAGGCGGCGCGCTTTTGGGTCGTGAGATCGCCAAGAAGCGTCGCTGCCGTTAATTAAACTGACTCTTCGGAAATTGAACTGGCCCCAGAGCTGACCATCCAGCTTGGGGCCAATTCATTTACATCATGATTGATCCAGTTACCCGGAACGATCAGCCCGCCAAGGCCGCAACCATATCATGCCAATGATCCAGATTATTGTAGAAGCTTTTGACAGGGACTCTTTCGTCCCGGCCATGTGCACGTTCATCGGCGGGTATTATGATTGACGTGCCATCCACGCCGTAAACCGGCATTCCGGTCGAACGGAACGAGAGGCCGTCGGTCGCGCCTGTTGACATTTGCGGGATGATTTCAAGGCCGGGATAGCGCTTATGCACCGAGTCTGTGAATGCCTTGACGACATCAGCGCGTAGCGGCGAAGGCGGCGACGGGCGGCTTTCGTCAATAGGTGTGATCGTCACACCGGCACCAGCAACGCTTTCCAATTCAGCCTGAACTGCCTTGGCTTCAACGCCGGGAAAAATGCGGCAATTGACTGTGGCACGGGCAAGCTGGGGCAACGCATTATCGGCATGACCGCCGTCAAGCTTGGTCGCAACACAGCGTGTCCGCGTCTGGCCGACCTCGGTAGGATCAGCCTCGATAATGTCGGCGGCCGCACCGTCCTGAGCGTTGGCGAGCCAGCGGCGCATTGCATCGCCAAGCGCGCCTTTCTCGCTTTTCTGGCGCGCGCTGAAATAGGCGCGGGTCGTTTCGTTGAGCGCGGGCGTAAACCGATGCGCCTCAAGCGCTTTGAGCGCGGTGGCCAGCTCATAAATCGCATTGTCAGAGCGGGGGCGCGAGCTATGCCCGCCAGCATTGCGCACCGCGAAGGTATAACTCTGATAGATTTTTTCCGACGTTTGCAGGCCAAAGCCAAGCGCAGTTCCGTCAACCAGATAGCCACCACCACCCGCGTCGGCGTTGAGAGCAAATTCGGCTTCAACTTCGCTGCGCCATTCGGTTGCGGCGCGCCGCGCACCGTCTCCGTTCGTTTCTTCGTCGCCTGTGAAGAGCACAATGATGTCGCGCTTTGGCTTGAAACCTTCGGCCTTGAGCCAGATCAATGCGTTGGTAATCGCGGCGATACCGTTTTTCATGTCAGTGGCACCGCGACCGTAAAGATAGCCGTCTTTCTCTTCCATCGTAAACGGCTCACGCGGCCAATCATCGCGCTTGGCCTCAACCACATCAAGATGGCCGAGCAACAGGATCGGCTTGGCCTTTGCTTTGCCTGCCGCTTTCCAGCGGACGATCATTGACTGGGTGCCGTCATGATCCTTCACCACAACATCGGGAAAGCCGCCCGCAACGAACGTCGCCTTCAGATAGGCCACAAGCTTTTTCACCTCGTCAGTCCGGTCAGTGACAGACGGAATGGCGATGGCCTTTTCAAATATGGCGCGCCCCTCGCCGTGCCATTTATTGGCCGGAGTCTGGGCGACGGCGAACGAAGGCAGCAGCAGCGCAGCGGTTGTCGTCAGGAAAAAGAGCGAGCGCATGATCATGTCCAATTCTGTTTTGAAGAGCTTAGTCTTTGCCATGTCCGGAAGACATGTAATCGACCGACTGCATTTCCATAAGGCGGCTGATCGTGCGGTCAAATTCAAACCGGCCATCGCCGCTTGCATAAAGACCCGCCGGGGCCGCATCAGCAATTGCGATGAATTTGACCTTATGTTCATAAAGCGCGTCAATCAGCGTCACGAAGCGCGCGGCCTCATTGCGGTTTTCGGGGCCAAGTTTTGGAATGCCGACAAGGAACACTGTATGATAGCGCCGCGCGATTGCGAGGTAATCAGGCGAGCCGCGCGCCTCGCCACAGAGCTTTTTGAACGAAAAGACCGCAACGCCTTTAAGGCTTTTGGGTACATGGAGGCTGCGCCCGCCGCTGATTGGCAGATCTTCGGACGGCACATTGGCGGCATCATCGGGCGAATAATCGGTCAGCTTGAAAAACGCCTCACGCACCTTGGCGGTTGCCGCCTCACTTATCGGTTGATGCCATGTCGTGACGCCTGCCAGCCGCTCCATCCGGTAATCGGTCGGCCCGTTGAGGCCAAGCACATCGAGGCGGCTTTGTATCAGTGCAATAAAGGGGAGGAAATGCTCGCGGTTGAGGCCGTCTTTATAAAGCTCCGACGGCGCACGGTTTGACGTTGTGACGAGGGTAACGCCTGCCTCAACCAACCCCGTGAACAAGCGTGACATTATCATCGCGTCAGCACTATTATTGACCACCATTTCATCAAACGCGAGGCAGCGCGCGCCCTCGGCAATCCCCGCCACAACAATCGGAATCGGATCGCCCTTTTCGAGCCCGCGCGCGTCGCGCAGCCGGGCGTGCACCTCAGCCATGAATTCGTGGAAATGGACGCGGCGTTTGCGGTCAATATTGAGCACCGAATAGAATAAATCCATCAGCATCGATTTGCCGCGACCAACCCCGCCCCACATATAAACACCTTTGGGCGGCGCTGGCTTGCTCCGGCCGAGCCGCCAAAGGAGGCTCCCGCGCGGCGGCACGGCTTCAAGCGCTAATTGCAATTCTGTGAGACGAACCGCCGCCGCACGCTGTTCAGGATCGGGGCGAAGCTCGCCCGCTTCGATCAGCCACTCATAGCGTTTGATGACGCTCGGCATTAACGTGTCGTGGGTTTGCGGATTGTGCCCGCAAAGGCCGCGATCCGATTGTCACCCTGCACCACCAGCCCGCGCAGGAACAGCAGCCGCTTGGTTTCACGCAGCAG
>JBBTEI010000063.1:0-15413 GCA_038042405.1 Pseudomonadota bacterium | reverse complement strand
AACGACGAGGTCGGCCAGGCACGGTTCATCCAGGTCGAAATTCCGTTCGGCAAAAGAGACATCGAGGTGTTTATGGCGCCGATCAAACGTCAAGCATTGACGGCCTTGCGCAGTCAAGGCTTCATTGAGTTTGCCCATCCCGCCCGCGACGTCGAAGATCCTCCTGGCCTCCGCGAAGGTGCAATGGGCAAAATGTATCTTGCGTATCTGCGCGATCCTTCAGGCAACAAGATCTGCGTCTTGAAGCGGATGGGCTAATCCCCGTGACGACGCTCGAAACCGTCTCGTCTAACATATCGCACGGCGGGGTTCAGGGCGTTTACCGGCATCAATCGGCGGCAACGGGAACTGGGATGACCTTCTCAGTCTTCGTGCCGCCGCACGCGCCGGGGGTGAGACTTCCAGTCGTGTGGTATCTATCGGGCCTCACCTGCACCTATGCCAACGTCACCGATAAGGGCGAGTTTCGGCAAGCATGCGCCGAACTGGGGCTGATCTTTGTTGCGCCCGACACCAGCCCGCGCGGGGAAGGCGTGGCCGATGATCCCGAAGGCGCTTATGATTTCGGCCTCGGCGCAGGCTTCTATATCAACGCCGTGCAAGAGCCATTCGCCAAGCATTACCAGATGCGTGATTATATCGAATCCGAACTGCCAGATATCATCGCTACCAGCTTCCCCGCTGATATGGCGCGGCAAGGCATCACCGGGCATAGCATGGGTGGACATGGTGCACTCACTATTAGCCTGCGCAATCCAGCACGGTTCAAATCCGTCTCGGCCTTCGCGCCGATTGCCTCACCACTAAATTGTTCGTGGGGGCACAAGGCGCTTGGCGGTTATCTTGGCCCGGATGAATCGGTGTGGCGCGAATATGATGCCTGCGCACTTATCGAAGACGGCGCGCGCCTGCCCGCATTGCTCGTTGATCAAGGCGATGCAGACAATTTCCTGATCGAGCAACTTAAGCCCGAATTGCTCGAAACCGCCTGCGCCAAAGCGAATATTCCCCTCACCCTGCGCATGCAGCCGGGCTATGATCACAGCTATTATTTCATATCGACCTTCATGGCCGATCATTTGCGCTGGCACGCTGAAAGGCTGACCTAAACAAGCCCAGCCTGGGCAAGTGCGGCAATCATATCGCCGGGGAGCTGCTCAATCCCGGCGTCGCCATTGGCAAGATCAGGCGGGGTATCCTCGGCAGCCAGATAGCGCCAGCCCTGATGTGCACGGCGCGGCATGGGAACAACTGGAATGACCCGCGCCTCAAGGACGATATCCGTGCGACCACCCTCGGCGTCTTCAAACCCGATCAGGTTAGCGCGCGCCACAAGCTGATGCTTGATGATCCAGTAAAGCGAGCCTCCGATGATTTCTTCGTGACGCTTTGGCCGGTAGCGTGTTGTCATCAAAATCCGCCCGCCCTGCGAACGCCGTTCAACCGCTGCGACAAGTTCTGGCAAAGTGCCCATGCCATAGGCGACCTTCGTCATGTGGAGCGCCATAATTTAGCCGGTAAGCCCCGCCAGCGTAGCCAGCCCGAGGAAAGCGAGAAAACCCATCGAGTCGGTAATCATCGTCACAAAAATCGATGAGGAGACCGCCGGATCAATATCCATCCGGTCAAGTAACACTGGCACCAGCACCCCTGCCAGCCCAGCGACAACAATATTGGCGAGGACAGCTGAGGCAATTACCCCACCAAGCAAAGGATTGGCAAAAATCAGCGCAACCCCGACACCTATAATCGCTGCGACGGTCAGCCCATTGAGCACGGCAACGCGTATTTCGCGGATGATCGTCCGAACTGTATTGGCTTGGGTCAGTTGATTGGTGGCAAGCGCGCGCACGGCGACCGCCATCGTCTGCGTGCCTGCATTGCCACCCACGCCCGCCACAATCGGCATCAGCGTAGCGAGCGCCACCAT
Source organism: Pseudomonadota bacterium (assembly GCA_038042405.1). Lineage (GTDB taxonomy): Bacteria > Pseudomonadota > Alphaproteobacteria > Sphingomonadales > Sphingomonadaceae > Aquisediminimonas. Next base: position 13,483 of record JBBTEI010000063.1, on the reverse strand, counting down.
CTGTTGGATGGTTCCTTCAAACGCGCGGATAATCGACGCGGCAACAAGCGCTGTTATCAGGTTAGCGATCAGCCAGCGAACGCGGCTGACGTAACTATCAAAAATCGGCTCGTTAATATCACCGTCACCAGCGCCCGACAGTTTGAGAATATCCTCGCCCGCCTCTTCCTGAATGACGTGGACGACATCATCGACGGTAATCATCCCCACAAGACGACCGCCCGCATCAATCACTGCTGCGGAAATCAGTCCGTATTTCTGGAAACGCAGCGCCACCTCTTCCTGATCCATATCAATTGGAATCAAAGTCTGTTCGCGTTTCATCACGTCGGCCAGCGGGACGCTGCGGGGGGTGCGCAATATCCAACTCAGGTGGCATGTGCCGATTGGCTTATGCTGGGGATCAACGATGAACACTTCCCAGAAGTCGGTCGTAAGATCCTGATTTTCACGCAAATAATCAATCACACCGCCAACCGTCATGTGCTGGGGCACCGCGATCAAATCGCGCTGCATCAAACGACCAGCCGAATCCTCAGGATAGGACAGCGCCTCTTCAATCGCCGCACGGTCATCGGGGGAGAGCGCACGCAGCACTGCGCGCTGATCTTCCTCCTCCATGTCCTCGATGATCGCCACAGCATCATCAGTGTCCATATCGCTCGCGATATCGGCCACTTCACGCGGATCGAGCGTGTCGATTAGCTCCTCACGGACATGCTCGTTAAGTTCGGCGATCACGTCGCTGTCAAAAAGATCTGCTAACGCATCAGCCAGCCCTTCACGCGCGTCAGATGGTGCCTGTTCAAACAAGTCAGCAAGATCAGCAGGATGAAGCGGTGCGGCAAGGGTTCGAACGCGCTGGCTATCGCCGACAGCCGCCGCTTCAAGCACTTCGCGCACGAAAGCTGATTTCAGATTGTCATCCTCGTCAAAGCGCGAGTTCGCCGCTTCCAGTTCGCGGGTCGGGTCAGCTTCGCTCATTTGGCCCTCCCGCTGGCAGTTGGTGGGCGCGACCTAGCCGATTTGAAGCGGAGTGTGAACCCGTTTTGGCCGTTTGCGCGATTTAAGTATTGCACTTTCAGGAAACTGCCGTTCGCGCTAAACCAGCGTTCTGAAGCAATGCTGCAGATTGTCCGCTCTTGATCAGCCGCCGATATCGGCTGGCACGACGGCCGCAATAGCCTTGGCCAAACATCACGCGTAACTTGGCTGCGCCTATGTCGCCCCAGATGGTGTTTGCTGTATTGATGCACGGTGCGCTGATTGCGCGTGAATATGGGCTGGCATGAATGGCCACAGCAGCCTAAAGGCAGCGGCGAAATCTTGTATGAAGGACTATACTCATGGCCGAAACCCTCACCCTGACCGTCGACAGTGGCGATATTGTTATCAAACTCCGCCCCGATCTTGCCCCCGACCATGTTGAACGGATCAGCGAGCTTGCCAGCGAAGGCTTTTATGACGGGGTGGTATTCCACCGTGTGATTGACGGTTTCATGGCGCAAGGCGGCGATCCAACCGGCACCGGCATGGGCGGATCAAAAAAGCCTGATGTAAAAGCCGAATTTAGCCGTGAGCCGCATGTGCGTGGCATCTGCTCAATGGCGCGTTCGTCAAACCCGAATAGCGCAAATAGCCAATTCTTTATCTGCCTTGATGATGCCCGCTTCCTCGACGGCCAATATACCGTGTGGGGCGAAGTAACCTCGGGCATGGAGCATGTTGACGCGCTTCCCAAGGGCGAACCACCGCGCGTACCGGGCAAAATTGTTAAGGCAAGCGTAGCCTAATCCTCAAGCGAAACCAGCCAGTCATGAAATAATTTGACTGGCTGGCTTTTGAGCGCCTTCGGGCGGCAAACGAACCAATAGCTGTAGGGGCTATCAACGTCATGATCGAAGATTTTGACGAGACGTTCGTCGTTGGCATTTTCAAGATGGCTTTGATGCATAAAGGCAATGCCAAGTCCTTGGGCTGCCGCCTCAAGCATCAACTGCCCTGAATCGAAATGGTCAATTGCCGTTGGCTCAATATCTTCAACACCTACAGCCTTACGCCACTCGCTGAAGGTCTCAGGCATGTCACGGTGGATGAAGACGGTCATTTCGGTAAGCTGATCGGGTCTTGTGATGGCGTGCGGCCCTTGTAGCAATCGCCGCGCGCCAATCGCCAACACCTTGTTGCGATCAAGCCGCCGTGCATAGAGCGTGGGATCAATTTCGCGTGCGAGCGTGATCGCGACATCAAGCCCCTCACCAAGGCGGATAACGCTATGGGCGGCTGTATCAACGTCAAGATGAAGCGACGGATGCAATGCTCGCAGTTGCGGCAAATTTGGTAGCAATCGCTGCTGTGCATAGAGTGGTAATATGCCCAAGCGGAGCCGCATAACAGGGTTTGGGCTGGTGAGAGTCTCGATCGCATCAGAGAGCGAATCAAGGATAGGGGCCACCAACTGCATCAGTTTTTCCCCATCCTCGTTAAGATGGATTGCTTGATGTCGCCGTTCAAAAAGCGGTCGGTCGACGAAACGCTCAAGCGACTTTATTCGGCGGCTAAGCGCGGGAGATGAGAGTGCCAGCTCCTCGGCAGCAGCTTTTACAGAGCCAAGCCTTGCAACATGAACAAAGGCTTCAACTCCGGCAAGCGAGGGTAAACGACGCATGACCGCTCCTTTCAGAACATCTTGACACCCGATAACGGATAGATGCAAAAAGTGCAATTACGGTTTTTCATTTCGCACTTGCACAATTTTATTGTGCGGCGCAAACAGACTAGGCCTTTCAGGCATCCTCTCCTAAAAACTTTATGGGTCAGCCCTTCGTGGGCTGGCCCCTTTTTTTGTTCTCAATCGTCTTGTTCGGTCGGCGCAGCCTTAATCTTGTATAGCGCATAGAGAATCAGCCCCCCCAGCATTGCTGCCGACAGAAAATAGGGAAGCGGCTGATAAAGCTCGTATAATCCCACGCCGATTGATGGCCCGAGAACAAACGCCGCGCCATTAACTGATGTCACCCGCCCTGCGACCGCCCCTTGCAGGCTACGCGGCACCGCAAGCGAAGATCCCGCCGTAAAGCCAGGGCGTGTGAAGCCAAAGCCGACACAGGCAAGCGCATGGGCGCACGCAATCCCGTAAAGCGATTCGGCAATGCCTATCAGCCCACAGCCGGTTGCCGCAAAAATGAGGCCAAGGATCACCATGTTCCGTGGGGCTAGGTTGAGCAGCGGGATAAGGCCCCATTGAACCAAGAGCGCGGCCCCTGCCCCCACCATCAGGACGATCCCGATCACATGTTGCGAATCGGCAAGCGGCAGGCCAAGCCGGTCAATGACGAGAAAGCCAATGGCTTGCCCCGTCATCGCTTGCGCATGGCCCATGGTCAGCCCCATCAGCATCCACGGCCAGATTCGCTTGTCAGTCAGTGCGAGATGCTCGCTATTTTGATCTGCAGTGGCTGCTGTTATGCTCGCGCCAGCAGGTGCCCCCCCGATTGACGGGTAGCTGTTGACGGCTCCACGCCCAACATCGTCAGGCCCATCATCACGCAGATTCGTAAAGGCAAACCACAGCACGACAGCCCCGCCAGCCGCAAAAATAAAGGCTGGCCCGGCAAAGCCAACAAAGGGCAGGCCCACCAGCAAAGGCGCTGCCGCAGGCCCAAGAATCGTGCCGAGACCAAAGGCCGAGCCAAGCATCGTCAGCGCCTTCGTACGGTTGGCACGCGACGTCCTCAGCGCAACCATTGCCTGCGCCGCAGGCGGGGCAGCCGAGCCAAAAATACCATAGATCATCCGCGCACCGATAAAGCAGACCATCGTCAGCACTGGCCCAATCCATCCGCGCAGTCCGGCAGTCAGGATGACGCCGCACAACGCAACCGAACCGACAAAGCCACCAAGCCCCATCAGCACCATCTCGCGTCGACCGTCACAACCTGACCGGCGGGCCCACATCGGTGCAGTTATAACCCAGATCGCGGCCGATACCGAAAATGCCGCAGCGATCACGCTATCGGCCACGCCCATCGTCCGGCCAATCGTTGGCAGCACGGATTGCAACGCGGTATTGCCCGCACCAGTCGTCAACATAACCAGAAACAGGATCGTAAAATCCCGATTATTGGCTTTGGCTTCAGTCATGCGAAGAACCTTGACCGGCCCGAGTTGGATGATTCGGTTTCATTTGTGAACCTGTTAATCGCATCAATCGGTCGCGGTAAAGCGATTGATCGCAGCCAGAATGACTATTCTGGCTTGCCATAAGCACCGGCATTTGCGAACGCAGATTAAACGAGTTCCCGCCAAGGATATATATGACGTTCTCTTCGGCTGATGCCGCATCGATATTAAAACGACGCAAACCACGCGGCCCATGGGCAATGTTCCTCAAAGGCTTTCTCAAACATCCGGTAATGGTGGGATCTATCATTCCATCGTCGGATAAGCTTATCGCCCACATGCTAAGGCCGGTTGATTGGGCGAATACACGCCTATTCGTTGAATATGGCCCTGGCGTCGGCACATTCTGCCAGCACATTCTCAACCGCCTGCCCGCAGATGCAGTCTATATCGCGATTGATACCAATCCTGATTTCATTGCCTATCTAGGCGAAACAATCCACGATACGCGCTTCCGCCCAGTCCTTGGATCGGCGGCAGATGTCCAGCAGATTGTGCGCGATTCGGGCTTTGAACAGGCTGATTACGTTCTCTCTGGCCTACCGTTTTCGACCTTGCCCACAGGCATCGCCCCGGTAATTGCAAAGGCCACCGCTGATGTGCTTCGCCCTGGCGGTGCGTTTTTGGTGTATCAATTCCGTGCAAAGGTGCGTGATTTTATCGCACCCAATTTCAAACGGATAGATCATGCAATGGAATATTGGAACATACCGCCCGGCTTCCTTTATTGGGCGTGGAAGGATTAATCCGTCTTCCAGTTGAGATTGCGCGTCAGCCGGTAATCAAGCGCCGTCACGATCAGATAGCCAAGCAACCACCGCGCGCGCCGCAGCCATGAAGAATCGGCATGGTGCGCCTCCCTCGTCACCTGCTTGCTATGCGCGCAGTGCACATCAATCGCGTCCCGCATTTGATCAGCAAGGCCTGCATCATCGATCCGCAGCATAATTTCGGTATTCAGATACAGGCTACGCATATCAAAATTGGCCGAGCCAACATAAATCACATCGTCGATCACGACGAGCTTCATGTGCAGCATTTCAGGCAGATATTCATAAATTTGTGCTGAGCGTTTGAGCAGTCTGCCGTAGCAATGCCGCGCCGCTGCAATCGTCGTATTATTGTCTGACCGGGACGCCGTGATCAGCCGAAAGCGCTCGCGCATCGCAGCCTGTCCAAGTTTGCGCAAGAACCCCCAATTCGGCGCGAAATAGGCCTGAACCATATCAATCTGGTTGCCCCGCACCACGTCCTCCCGCAACGCCCGCGTGATCGCGTTCAACCGCTTTGATGGCCCGCCGAACAACCAGCGCAGCACGCCATCACCGTCGCTATGTTGGCCGAGCAGTTTAACAAGGCTGAGAATACCCGAGTTGGGCGCGGCCACCCAAACTGCAAGCGCACTATAGTAGCGTGCCAACCGTGCCACAGCGTCGCCCTCGATCCGCATATAAATATCGTGCCAGCTATGCCCGGCAGGATCGTCGGCGAAATAGGCAACCTCGATGTTGCTCCCGCCCACCACCGCGCACTTGGCATCGGCAATCAGCATCTTCTGATGATTGCGTAGCAGATAGCGGCGGCCATAACGCGGCTCGAATCGAGCGAACTTGATCCCCGCCTCAATCATTTCAACGAACATCTGATCAGGCTGATCGTGTGTGCCAAAGCCATCGACCAGCAGACTGACTTCAACCCCGCGATCCCGTGCCGCAATCAACGCATCGGCAACCTGTCGCCCCGCCTCGTCGATCCCGAACGCATAAAAATAAAGCTGAAGCGTTGCCCGCGCATCCGCAATTACATCAAGCAACAGCGCAAACCGCTCCGCCCCACCAAAAACAAATTTCAACCGATGGTCAGCAACCTTGGCCTCAATCGCCGGATAATGTGGAAGCACATTCACAAGAGCAGCATCAACTTTGCAGGGAGAATTTGCAAGCGGCGCTTGGCGGTCGAGCCTTGCATTAAGCCAATACCAGCCCGCATCAGTCCAATTGGGCTTTAGTTCATAAATTTCTTGGTTCCTCGTTCACATTCGCGCTCGTACTGATTTCATTGACAAAGCGGAAATGGCTCAATATGCGAAAATCCATCCCGAAATTTTGTTATTGGAGCGTTTCATGGCGCGCGTCACCGTTGAAGATTGTGTTGAAAAAATTCCGAACCGCTTTGATCTGGTTCTGATTGCGGCACAGCGTGCGCGCCAGATTTCTGGCGGTGCCGAACTGACTCTTGACCGGGATCGTGATAAAAATCCGGTTGTCGCGCTGCGCGAAATCGCTGATGATATGGTTTCGCCTGAGGAATTGCAGGATGCAATTGTTACCGGGCTTCAGCGCGTCCGCTTTGATGATGATGATGCGCCCGATGCGATTGGCTCGCTCAGCCAGTCCGCCGAAGCACTTCGTCTGACCGCTGCTGCGCCGCCGCGCAATCAAAACCTTGGTAGCGAAATCGACTGATCAAGCGGCGATTTGCCGACTGCCTAGCTCACCGAGGGGGATAACCTCATCGGCATGCATCCACATCAGATCATGCTTGCCAAGTTCGCGCCCGTCATGGGCATGGATCGCAATCTTGGCGATGGGTTGATGATCGCGCGCGTCAACCAATACAGGCGTTGACGGCGTGCCACTCTCCCACCGCTCGCCCCATTGGCGCAGGGCAAGCATAGTCGGCAAAAGCTCGCTCCCTTTCTCGGTGAGTTGATATTCGATCTTGCGCCTGTCATCAGGAAGCGGCCTACGCGCCAAAATTCCGTGCTGCACAAGCCTCCCAAGCCGATTCGCAAGGATATTCCGGGCAATCCCGAGCGTACCCTGAAACTCCTCAAAATGATGGAGCCCGTTGAAGGCACCGCGCAGAATCAGGAAAGACCAGCGCTCCCCCATCGCCTCCAAAGCGGCAGGCAGACTGCACTCTGCAGCAATTTGTTCAAGTGGTTCACAAAGCTTCATGTTGGCAATCTATCCCAAAATCACAAGAGTGCAAAAAAAAAGTGCATTTTCAGTTGCAACTTAATACCTAATATATTAAGTAGTGATTCGCAACCTAATTGAAAGACTCTCCCCATGAACAAATTTCTCGCCGTTATCGCTTCCTTCAGCACCGCTCTCGTTCTGGTCAGTGCTGCCACCTCCACCCCGGCTTCTGCCGCTGCGCCTACATATAAGCTGGTGCCCGCCACTGCCGTCACCTCGGTCAAATCGGTTATCGTCGGTGAAACACTTTGGCGCTGCGGCCCAACGGGCTGCGTTGCTGGTGAAAGCAGCAGCCGCCCCGCCGTTGTCTGCGCACAAGCAGCGCGCAAGGTTGGCAGAATCGAAAGCTTCGCTGCCAATGGCACTGCCTTCAGCACTGAAGAACTCGCCAAGTGCAACGAAAAAGCGAAAGCTTAACCCTTCTTTTAACGCCTCCCAGCGTCTCAATCTGGCCCTTCCTCACCCAATCGTGAGGGAGGGCCTTTTTTATGCCGATCTGCGGCGGCCACAGGTCTGAATTACCCTTGCAAGCATGACCGAATCTAACAGGCCGTTTGCGAAAATTGTCCAACCTACCATTCCACCACGTCCACTCCCTCAAACCGGCAAGAGTGTTAGGCGCTTGGGGCGCTTGCGATGCCGCGCATCAAATAAGACGCTTGACCCGCGCGTGCCGTCACGTAACGCGTAACGCAACAGGAGGCCAATATGCGCAGCAAGGAATGCTGGTGGATCACGGGCGCATCATCAGGAATCGGTGAAGGCATCGCACGCAGTGCAGCAACCCAAGGCGCGCGGCTGATTCTGTCAGGCCGCAATGTGGCTCAACTTGAGCGCGTTGCAGGCGAATGTGGCGCGGATAGCTGCATGATCCTGCCCTTTGACACCCGTGATTTTGCGGCGCTCCCGCCACTTGTCGAACAGGCAATTGCATGGGCCGGACGCATTGATTGCCTTGTCAACAATGCCGGAATTTCGCAGCGTTCGCTTGCAGTCGACACCGATTTTTCGGTTTATGAAACAATCATCAACATTGACCTGCTCGCGCCGATAGCCCTCACCCAAGCTGTCTTGCCGCATATGCTTGGACAAGGCGGTGGGCGGCTCATCGCAATTTCAAGCGTTGCAGGCGTTGCAGGTGTGCCAATGCGCAGCGCCTATTGCGCGGCGAAGCACGGTGTTTTTGGTTATTTCGATTCTGTGCGCTGCGAAACCGCGCATTTAGGCATCAAGGTGCATGTGATCGCACCGGGATCGGTCAAAACCAATGTCTCTCGCAACGCGCTGTCCGCCGATGGGGCACGACGCGGCCAGAGCGACGCCGCAATTGAAACCGGGATGAGCGTTACCGATGCTGTGGCGCAGATCATGGCTGCGGTCGAAAACGAAACACGCGAACTTATTCTAGCGACCGGGGCCGAAGCCCATATTGCGCAGCTTCGCCGGAGCAATCCCGATGCAGTGTTTGACATGATGGCTGCAAGCGTAGCGCGGGGCTATGCTGTAAAAATGGACGCCGGTGAGAAAGCGCTTTGAGCACACTTATTTCACCCCCGTTATCCTCGTTATCCACAGGGCAAACCCCCTATTTTTCGCTGGCACGACTCAGCAACTCATGAGACCTTCCGGTTGTGGTTGAGAGAGTGACCAGACGGGAACGAAAGGAAAGTCTTCAACAACATCGCTGGTGAGGCGGATCATGTGATTGCAAGATCGGATGAAGATCGATTACCGGCTGGGTGAAGGAAGAAATGTGGCAAAGCCGAGGCGCAAGCTAAAGCCGATACCGATTTTGGGTAAACCCCGCGCAGGTCTGGCTCCCTCGGGAAAAAGTCTGCACCATGTCTGAGCGATGGTTGAGGGCCGCAAGGCCGGTAGATTCGGAGATCGACATAGTGGCGGCTGGTGGCAACACCAGCCGCCATTTCTATTTGCGTGATTGGGCGACTTCGCGGATAGACAAGGTTCCACCATGACCGTCACGCGCCTCTCACTCACCAATTTTCGTTGTTATGCGGACGCCGTGATTGCACCGGGGCCCGGTTTCAATATTCTGACCGGTGAAAATGGTGCTGGTAAAACCAATGTCCTTGAGGCGCTTTCGCTGCTGACGCCAGGACGCGGCCTACGTGGCGTCGCGCTCGGCGAAATTGCGCAACACGGCAGTGGCAGCGGATTCGGGGTGGCAGTACACCTTGGCGAGATTGAACTTGGCACAGGCACGCTTGCTTCAGCGCCAGACCGTAGGATCGTGCGAATCAACGGGGCAACTCACGCAGCAACCGCGCTTTCCGAATGGGTGTCCATAATCTGGCTCACCCCCGCAATGGATCGGCTATTTTCGGATAGCGCGGGAGAACGTCGCCGTTTTCTTGATCGGCTGGTTCTCGCGCTTGACCCCACCCATGCCCGGCACAGCAGCCGCTATGACGCGGCGATGCGCCAACGCAACCGCCTGCGCGCCGAAGATCAGCGACCCGACCCCGACTGGCTCACGGCGCTTGAGGAGCAGATGGCGTTTCACGGCTGCGCGATCGCGCAGGCGCGAACAAAATTGGTCGGCCTGCTGTGCGAACAGATTGACGCAACGCCTGACAGCCCCTTTGCCAAGGCAATTCTAGCAATCGATGGCTGGCATCATGATGGGCATCTGGCAGGGCAACTCGCCAATGGTCGTGCACGCGATGCAGCGGCAGGGCGCACCTTGGTCGGCCCACACCGGAATGACCTCGTGGTGACGCATCTGGCCAAGGGGCAGGCTGCGGCAAACTGCTCCACCGGCGAACAAAAGGCTCTATTACTTGGCATCATCCTCGCACACGCTGAACTGGTCGCACAGCAGAACAAGCGGCGCCCGATATTGCTACTTGATGAAGTTGCCGCTCATCTCGATCATGTCAGGAGAGCCGCACTTTTTGCACGGCTGGAAAGCGGTGGCGGGCAGGTCTGGATGACCGGAACCGATTACGAATTATTCACTGCGATAGGCCCAACAGCAAAGCGGTTCGTCGTAAAAAACGCTAAAATCTTGGCTGATTGAATATCTTCTCATCACCTTCTTTGCGCAGCTTAAGCCCCTCCGTCATCAACGGGGTGTAAGCGTTACGGAACGTCTTCGGAGTCATCCCGACAAAGCGTTTGAATTCACGATTTAAATGCGATTGATCAAAATAGCGCAATTCTGCCAAATCCTCATCGCTTGGATGGCTGAAACCGCGCATCGTCATCGCCATATCAAGGAAGCGGCAGCGGCGCAGGAACGTCTTAGGTGTCATCCCGAGGCTTTCAAGGCTGCGCCGCTCAAGCTGGCGAACCGATAGGCCGAGCTCTCTCGCCGCGTCATCAATCCGCACTGTACTATCGATCCGACCAATCGTTTCAAACTGCTCGATTTGCGAATCAGTTTGCCGCAATCCGATTTTATCGACCTGCCTGGCGATTGCTCTGTCCATGGCTGCGACCATGGTTTCATCGCTTTGATCAGCATCGAGTTCACGCATCATATCGGTTGCAATATCGCCCCACAAATCTTCAAGCGCAGTCATACGATCCGTATGTAAATGCGCCGAACAATCAAACAGCGATTTCCAACCGCTTGGCTTAATGCCGCAACCGAGGATCAGAAACGGGCCAACAACCCTTAGTGGAAAACCTCTTGAATTGGGCCCAAATAGCTTTGCCCCACATGCCGGAATCCAATCACCAGCCTCGCCTTCAATATACCATTCCCCGCGCAGAGGTATCCGTATAAACGCCGTTTCGGCAATCATTTTATCCTGAACATCAGCATCGGCAGGCATTTCAGCGCGGAATACATAGTGCCTGCGAATATAGGGATCTAGCGCTGGTGCAGGCGGATAATGATTCAGCATTCGGGCACCAACGACACCTCACCAAAATTGCGCCCCGTTATCAAGGCATCGTTCCAAGGCTCAGCGGTATATGTCGCTTTCCCTTGGCTTTCCAGCCGTTGCTGACTATAGGCTTTTCATGACTGAACAACAAGAAAATGTGCCTAATTCAAACGAATATGGTGCAGACTCGATCAAAGTACTCAAAGGCCTTGATGCCGTTCGCAAACGGCCCGGCATGTACATCGGTGATACGGACGATGGCTCGGGTCTTCACCACATGGTATTTGAGGTTTCCGACAACGCAATTGATGAAGCGCTCGCAGGCCACTGTGACCGGATCGTCATCACACTCAACCCTGACGGCTCGGTCTCGGTCGAAGATAACGGGCGCGGCATCCCCACCGGCATTCACAGCGAAGAAGGTGTTTCTGCGGCCGAAGTAATCATGACCCAGCTTCATGCGGGTGGAAAATTCGAAAACACGTCCGACGATAATGCTTACAAGGTCTCGGGTGGCCTTCACGGCGTCGGCGTCTCGGTCGTTAATGCGCTGTCGATCACACTTGATCTCACAATCTGGCGTGATGACCTTGAGCATTACATGCAATTCAGCCACGGTGATGCCGTTGCGCCGCTCAAGATCGTTGGCCCGGCAGTCGGCAAAAAAGGGACGCGCGTGACGTTCTTGCCAAGCCCTGAAACCTTCAAAATAACCGAATTTGATTTTGAAAAGCTTGAACACCGATACCGCGAATTGGCATTCCTCAATTCAGGTGTCCGCATTTTCCTCCGCGATGAACGCCACGCCGAACATCTTGAGCATGAGCTTTATTATGAAGGCGGGATTGCCGCATTCGTCAAATATCTTGACCGCGCCAAAACGCCACTCTTCCCCGACCCTATTGCGGTCAATGGTCAGCGCGACGGTGTCGGCATTGATGTCGCGCTTGAATGGAATGATTCCTATTACGAAAATGTTCTGCCCTTCACCAATAACATTCCCCAACGCGACGGCGGCACGCACATGGCCGCATTTCGCGCCGCGCTGACGCGCACGCTCAACAATTATGCCGACAAATCGGGGATGCTAAAAAAGGAAAAGGTCACCCTCACTGGCGATGACATGCGCGAGGGGCTGACAGCAATTGTTTCGGTCAAGCTTCCCGATCCAAAGTTCAGCAGCCAGACCAAGGATAAACTTGTCAGTTCCGAAGTCCGTCAGCCGCTTGAAAGCTTGATGGCCGACAAAATGGCAGAATGGCTGGAGGAAAACCCCGCCCATGCCAAATCAATTATCCAGAAAGTAATCGACGCCGCCGCCGCCCGCGAAGCCGCCAAAAAAGCGCGCGAACTCACCCGGCGTAAGGGCGTTATGGATATCGCCTCGCTCCCCGGCAAGCTCGCAGATTGTCAAGAACGCGACCCGGCCAAGTGCGAGTTGTTCCTTGTCGAAGGAGACAGTGCTGGCGGCTCTGCCAAACAAGGGCGTGACCGCAATATACAGGCGATTCTGCCTCTTAAGGGAAAAATCCTTAACGTCGAACGCGCGCGTTTTGATCGAATGCTGTCATCCAAAGAAATCGGCACGATGATCCAAGCGCTTGGCACTGGAATTGGTCGCGATGATTTCAATTTGGGAAAACTGCGCTACCACAAAATCGTAATCATGACCGATGCTGACGTTGACGGCGCGCATATCCGCACGCTGTTACTCACCTTCTTTTACCGTCAGATGCCTGAACTTATCACCGCAGGGCACCTCTTCATTGCGCAACCGCCACTCTACAAAGTCGCGCGCGGACGCAGCGAAGTCTATGTGAAAGATGATACCAAGCTTGAGGAATATCTGGTCGATGCAGCCATCGGCGGGATGATGCTTGAAACCAGCAGTGGTTCACGCAGCGGCGCTGATCTACGAGCGCTGGTTGAACATGCGCGGCGGATGCGGGCACTGATGCGCTATGTGCCACGCCGTTATGATCCAACGATTATCGAGGCCCTCTCCCTCGTCGGGGCGCTCAATCCAGCACTTGATGAGGCGGGCCGGACAACAGCTGTGGCCGAAGCAGCCTCTTGGCTCGACCGCGCCGATCCCGATGCGCGCTGGGCGGGTCAGTTAAGCGAAGAGGGTGGCTATTTGCTACAGCGTCTGTGGCGCGGCGTGACCGATCATCACATCATCGAGCCAAGCTTTCTCGTTAGCCAGGAGGCACGCCGCCTTCACAAGCTGATCGATGAGGCAAGCGGCAGTTACGCAACAACAAGCCGCCTCGTCACCGCGAAAGCCCTCACTGTGGTCGTCGAGGAAACCGTCACCGAAGACAGTGAGGATGAAGCCCCGCTCGCCACCGCGCCGTCCAAAGGCACCAGTGTCACCCGTCCATCAGATCTTCTCGAAGCGATCCTCGCCTTCGGTCGCAAGGGGTTGTCGATCCAGCGCTACAAAGGTCTTGGCGAAATGAA
>JBBTEI010000062.1:6020-10929 GCA_038042405.1 Pseudomonadota bacterium | reverse complement strand
TGCACGCATTTCAGCCTTCTGAATCTCAAGCGCGCGCAACCGCTCTTCATATGCAGCGATCAGAGTTGGCGAATCTGCATTCACGATGCGATCCACCAGTGTTGTCACTTGGCTATCCACGCGCGCAGCCTCCGCAATGAGGTGAGCGCGGCTGCTTCCAGACGATTTCAAGCGGGCATCCCAGAGATCGCGGAACAGTTCGGACGCGAGCTGATACAACTCGGGCGTCGGACGAAGCTGTTTGAGGAGGTCGGCAAATTCACCTTCCATCGTATCCCGGCGGATCGATTTGCCCTTCGATGGGCATCCGCGCGTCTGACAAATGTAGTAAGGGAATTTCTCGTTACGTCCCTGCGACCAGCAGGACGTGATGGAATTGCCGCAATCGGCACATTCGACAAAACCGCGCAGCGGAAAATCCATGCTGGTATCAATGCGGGTCAGTAGCTTTGGCTTGCCGTTCAATCGCTCTTGAACGCGGCTATAAGTGCCGAACGAGATCAGCGCTTCATGCTTGCCTTCGCGCATGTGAATGCCGTGATCAGGCGCATCGATCATTCCCGCGTAGAGCGGACGATTGAGCAGTTCGAGAACACGTTCAATCGTCATGTGATTGCGTCGCGTCTCCGGCCATGCCGGATGCACTTCGAGATAGCGCATGATTTCCGCTGGGCCTTGGAAACGGCCCGAGGCGTAGCCCTCAAACACTTCGGCAATAAGCGATGCGACAGGTTCATCGCGCTTAAGCACTTTGCCTTCGCCGCTCACACTTTGATACTTGTAACCAACGGGTGAGCGATAGGTGTAGTAGCCATTGAGCATACGCCCACGCATTCGATTTTTTGTTGTCTCGGAAATCTTCTGCCTTTGGTGCTGCGAGACGCTGGCGAGCAGATGCTCAATGAGCTGCGAGTCTGAATCGTCGCCAAATTCAAGCGACGGGCTTTTGAGAATGCCGCCAGCCGCTTTGATCTTTTCGCGAAGGGCAATGTGCGTCGCCATGCTTCGCGCAAGGCGCGTCACATCATCGACGATGACAATATGAGGTTCGCGTTTGGATTTGAGGAAGGCGAGCATCGCCTTCATGGCGGGGCGACCGGCGGTTGCACCCGTGATGTCGTCCTTGAAAATTTCCACCAGATCATAGCCGCGAATTTTGGCGTATTCTTCAATACGCGCACGCTGGCTTTCAAGGCCGTTGCCTTCCGTAACCTGTTTCTGGCTAGAGACGCGGCAATAGGCCACGGCTTTCGTTATATGTGTGGACTCCATGGCGCACATCCTTTGGTTTCATCGTTGTAGGTGTTTGCGCCCTCCCGCTTTTGGTCAGCTTGGAGGTCAATGCGTGCGGCATCGTGGCCGTCCGAAATGCTACCATGAGTGCTGGCATTTTGAAAGGATTGAGATAGCTTCGATTGCATTGCCAGTTGAACAGGATCAACTCCGAATGCGGCATCAATGCGGTTCAGTATAATACTGGCAAGAATGCGGATCATTTCATCCTTCCGCTCTACCGAAGCATCAGTATCGACGATTATCTCGCGATAGCGATCCAATTTATCGGGGCTGAGTTCCAGCACGATACACCTACCAAATCCATCGAGAGGTCAACATGACCTCGCCTTGGTTTTGGATTACTTTGTTTAGGTTGAGCCGATGGGGGAAACTCGCCGGTTTCCGTCCGATGATTGTCCCGCAATCATCCGCCACGACCTTATATAATAATGTTAGCAGAAATTGGTGGAAAATGTCAAGAAAATGGCGGAATCCTGCGGTTTTCTAGCGGCCTATGTCGCGGTCTTTGCCTATCATCCGTTCGCCGACCTTGCGAATTTTGTTGCATCGACGAAGATGATCAAACTTGACCCATTGCCGTGCAGCCTTCCACGTGCGCTCAGATACATCCACCGGCTCCAAATAGTCATACCACTTGAGCGTGGATGTGTGCTTATCCATGAGATGCCGATAGCGCGTCCATGTCAGATCATGCTGGCATTTCTCGAAGCGTGCATCGAGGCGCTGGACGGCCACTTTTACCCGAAACTGGATGTTCCAGACATCATCGTTCCACTCTGCTGCTTGGTTGAATCGAGTTGATGCCTGTGCAAGATTTTTGTCCATTCTTGATGTCCTTGTAGGAATGCCAAGCCAAGTGAGATCAGCCGCGATCCAACTCATGCGATTTGCGACCGGCCATGCGATCCGCTGCGCGTTCGATCCGGCTCATGTTTTTCATGTGCCGATGCACGGACATCTTTTCGGCAGCGCGCATGAGATGCGCGTTCTTATCATTCGCAACCCATGACGGTTGCAGCGTTGGCGCATTGCCTTCGCGTTTCAGCAGCCGATCATAGAACTGGTTTGTCCATTGACGCTCGCAACGTTCGAATGAACCTTTCGCAAATTCCGTCACACGTTCGGCCTTGGATCGCACGGACGCGTCGCGCGCCGTCTGCGATGCGCGCGCATTGAATTTGGAGGTGACATCACTCATTCAAACTCTCCCCGGTGGAGCGCGCGCACATCGCCAATCTGATACTTCCAAGGATCGACCGCTAAGAACGGCACGCAGTCCGAGACGATCAGATGCGGCATTGTTGCGACTTTGATGATTTGCTTGGCGAGGCCGAGGCTGAGAATATCTTCGGCCTGCAACACGCTGCGCTTTGACTCGCCAAGATTTGCGGCAGCAGTTTCGACGGTGCCGCCGTTATGTGAGACGCCGCGATTTAGGATCGTGCGATTGCCTGACAGTAATTCCAGATCGCGGATCAAGTCGCTTTCGCCAATCGCGCGCATCGTGACGACGCCCGCTTGTTCTTCAAATTCTCGGGCCAATACCTCTGGGTAGCGTTCGCGGATCGAGTATCTGCTCTGCGCAAAGAACCAGAGTTGGATTCCCTTTGACCGGTATAAGCGCGTGGCTTTGGTCACTGCCTCGATAGGTGGGAGCTGGGCGAATTCGTCCAAAATGAAGCTCGTGCGCACCGGCCCGCGTTCATCGGCGATAGTCTCAATCGCATTGTTGATTTGCAGCGCGATCCAAGAGGCGGAAGCCGCGAGCTTTCGCGATGGCACGATCAGATAGACTGTGACGAATTCGCGCTTAAGCCTTCGCAAATCAAATTCGTTGGCCGAGGTTGCGTTTGCGAGAGCGCCGTCAGGTGCGAAAGGTTCAAGCGCATCGGCCAGTGCGGATTTATACGCTTCCCATTGTTTGGGAGCGTCCGCGCGGACGAGATTGAAGCTCGCAGCGCGCCCTTCAATCGATGGAACGCCACAGGTTTCCATCATCGCGAATTGCGCGCCAAGATCGAAGCCGGATGAATTGGCAAACGACCACAGACGCGAGGGAGTGCAGTTTTCTGAATCGAAGATCGCAAGATATTCCAGCACCGTTGCGGTGAGACGCAATGCGCCGCTGCGCACCCATTCCTCACCGCCTGATTTCACGGGGCGAGGGA
The DNA here is from genome assembly GCA_038042405.1 of Pseudomonadota bacterium. Classification (GTDB taxonomy): domain Bacteria; phylum Pseudomonadota; class Alphaproteobacteria; order Sphingomonadales; family Sphingomonadaceae; genus Aquisediminimonas. The sequence continues at coordinate 7,465 of JBBTEI010000062.1, read as the reverse complement.
TCAGAATGTGCGCAATCTCGGATGCTTCGGAGTCGATGCGCGCACCGCTGCGCACGATGTTCACAAGAAGATTAAACGGATTGATTTTCGTATCGGGGAATTGATCACCGTTGATACCGAACGGATTGAGGAACACGACCTTGTGACCGAGCGTGTCGCGGCGATGTGCGGCTGAAACGAAGGCGTTCTCTCCATCTTTCGGGTCACACACAATCAACGAGCGATCACGAAGATGCGCGAGGTTTGGGAGGATCAAATCGCGCCCCTTGCCCGCTCCCGTCCTCGCAATTGTCATGATCGGGGCATCGCCCCGATAAAACAACAAGCGGCCATCAAGGCCGCCGAGAAAAATTCCATCATTGTTGAAGAGACCGCTCGCGTCCACATCGGCGAGCGTTGCCAGTCTTCCATGCCCGAGCGCGTCCGATGGTGTCGCGCGCCGCATGGCTTCTTCCATGGCTCGCGCACGTTCCCGCGCGCGAGCGGCATGGTCAGCTTCGAGAGTCTGGCGATGCACGGACATGAACATATTCATGCCCGTGCCAAATCGACCGCCTCGCATTTCAGTTATTCCCGCCCATCATCACCGGCTGTTCACTCAGCACAGGCGGCGGCGGAATTTGCCGAGGTGCAAATCGTGCAAGATCAGCGCGCACGGCATCGGGCGAAGGCAAGCCGGTATCCCATCCGGTCACATCGATGCGCGCGCCTTCCATTGCCGCCGCTGTCATGCGGTTGGACAGATCACGCGACATAGAATCGGAATAGGCTAGTGCATCATTGCCTGAACCAGCTTCGAGTGCATTCGCGCCATGGCCGATCATCCGCACGAGATTGATAATGCCAGTCTCGCTGCCGGACTGCGCATTCACCTGATTCATGCGCATTGAGGCATACTGGCCCTGCATCCGCGTTGCGGCCTCAGCGTAAATACGCCCGCGATCATAACTTGCCTGATAGTTGGCGATCATTGCGTTCATCATCGCGCGATAGGATTCTGCATTTTGATCAGTCGCGATGCGAGCCTCAGCCGCCCAGGCATCGAAGCGAGCCTGCTGATTAAGTTCAGCAGCTTTGACCGTAGCTGCGATGCGCCCATCGTATGTTCCAACGATGGTGCTGGGCCGCCAATCAACAGGCCCGTATTTCTCCGCGCCCGTCAGTGCGAGCGCACCGAGCGCGAACACCGATGCGGTTTTCAAAATCGATGGAATGCGGAATCCGCGTTTCGGTTCATCGATCACTTCTACGTTTCGCGGACGCGATACCGCAGGTAGATTTGACCGCGTGCTCGCCTGCCGCGAGCCGCGTTCGTCATATTCAATCTGATATTGTGTGCTCATTGTCTTCGACTCCTGCCGAGGGATTCCGGCGTGAAGACCTCAGAGCAGATTTCATCAATGAGCTTGGGGGGAAGAGAGTTGGCGGCGGCAACAGACGTTGCC
>JBBTEI010000062.1:0-6010 GCA_038042405.1 Pseudomonadota bacterium | reverse complement strand
CATCCGCTGGCGGAGATGATCCCGCTGGTGCCTGACGTGGCCGCCGCGCGGCCTCATTTCGAGATCAGCCAGAGGATCATGCGCTTTGGCATGATCGGGAACAGATAGGTGACAAGCCACTTCACATAGCGGCGAGCGACCGCCGCGACGGTGAACGAACGCGCCTTGAGGCTGTGATCGATCTTGTAGTCACTCATGGAAACATACCGATCATTCATCTTGTAACCCGTGAGGAAGAAGAAGCGATGCCTCTCGCGAAACGCGATTGCATCTTCCACATTTTCAAAATCGCTCAACCGATGAAACGGATTGAGTATTGATATGGAGTCGTAGAAACCTCCATATTCGAATTCGTAAACTGCCGCCGCCGCCGTGATATAGCGGAGGCGTTCAAGAACGCGCTCTTGCGCGCGTTGCCTTGGCTTTCGATCAGCCCATTTCCAAAAATCGCTGATCCAGCGATATGAACGATCCTTGTTGAAAGACCTTTCGAGTTCGTCCTGATCGATATCGATCAAGCGACCCCGCGAATCGCGAACCTCACCTTCAAAACTATAGCAGACGTTCGTAACCCATTCGGGGACCATACGGCGGGGAACGTCGAGATAGGTGAGCAGCCGCGCAAGGCGCTGCATCTGCGCCGTGCTGCCGATCACCTCGTCAGGCGGAAGCTGGATAACAGGCATCGGCCCAACCGGCGGTTCGTCTGAAATTCTGAGTTTAGTCCAATCGTACATATGCAACCTCCATTGTCGATGGATTGTTGCCTAATCAAGCTTTGGGGGATACTTGGGGGGAAGTTTGAGAAAGCCGCAACCAATCATGCGGCCTCAAAATTACTGCGTAGGGCTGCTGTCCGGCACCGAGGAAAGACCGGTGCGTGAGGCACGATATCTGACTTGCATCGCGCTGCGCTCAGCGCGGCGCAGTAGGTCGTGGCAATTTGCGCGCAGACGATTTTCAAGTCGTCGCAACTCCGAGGATAATTCGTCAGAGACGGCAGGCCATTGGGCCGCCACCGCCTTTGAAAAGCCCGTCACGCCAGCCTGAGCTGATTCAAGGAACCGGCGATTTTCATCATGTGTGGTGGAAGGAGTTTGAATTGGCGCAGCCCACGGGTCGCTTACAATGAACGCGTCATCGCCCAGATATAGGGCCAATTTTTTCTCGATATGGTGGTCGGCGAGGGGTAGTCGCTGCGCGGATAGAAGTGATGCGTCGCCACCGTGTTTGCCGACAGCCTTTGCAATTCTATGAACGAAAGTTTCGATTGGAGTGACGCGATGATTGAATCCATCATACTTTGAATTGTCTATCGCTGGTCCGTTGCTGTCGATGGACGCATCGTCAGCCGCTTCGAACGCCTTAACCAAATGAATTTTATAAGTTATATTCGATCTATTACCTCTGTAGGTGTTGCCTGATTTCATGTCTCCTCATTTAGGGCTGAATGAGCCTCTGGAACGATTTGATATCGCAATAATCGCTAATATGTCAAGAAATCAGTGATTTACACAAACCACATCGGTGCTGTTACATGACTCGCCTGCGATGGCATAGGCTTAAAGGGTATAGCCGCGCTCACGGAGCATACCTGAATCATACATTGTGCCGCTGCCGCTATAAGAAAAGTGGTATGGGTGCTCTGGTGGTTTTCTCAAAAACTGCAATGCATCCTCCGGGCAGCGGAACGGAGAAACGCCTTGGCAGAATGCAGACGCGTATAAATCGGCGAGTGCGCCATCTATCTCTGCCACACCAGTCTAGGACAGCTTTTTCGCTAATGCTGCGCCGCTCTCCGTGCGTTTCAAGATTTGGACTGGCCCCGTGATGCCAATAGCTTCGGCTTCATCAAATTGGACAAACGTCGGGTCAACGATGAATGATCGCAAGCCTTCGCCCTGACCCGCTGTGATCACCACGGCAGCGTGACCAAACCACCAATCTTCCAATGACTGGGATGCGAAGGGAGCAATTTCCACCGATTGTCCGTCGAAATGTTCGTCGATGAACAACCCGATCATACACTGCGCTAGACCGCAATAGCCGTTGAATGTTTTCGTTAGGCTCGCTCGGTCAAAATTCGAGAAACGGTCGCAATCGTCATGCACTGCCTTTTGCAGAACAACTTTTGCTCGCATCGAAATTTCACACAGATACTCTTCCGTAACATCATGGCCCAAGCCATAATATTACCATATTTCAATATTTTATTGCAAATTTTCATCGAAGGGGCGGCTTGCGAAGCCTAGCGACCATACCACGGGTTGCAATTATGCGGTGGGCAGTTGGTGTTCGGGGGACAAGGCCCACATTGCGCATAGGGCGCGCAAGGATTGCACATCGAGATATCAATTACGTTGTCCTCACCGTCAGGCGCAGAAGGATTGCCCGTTCTCGAAACTGCCAAACCAATTTCTTGCCTGCGAGCTTGCAACTCCGGGCCACTTACGATGCTTCCAAGGTCACCATCGTGCAAATTTCCTACAGCCCATTTGCGTGACATGATGCAGGGTGAAACAACGCCGTCAGGACCGACGCAAAGGGTGCTCCCGGCACATTGACCGCACAGGCCTTCCATTCCAATGTCGTCAGATTGCTCTCCGCGACCAAAGTTGCGAACCTTATCAAACGAGATTCGTTCAATGCCGCGCTCTTTCAGAAATGCGATGGTCTGTTCCGCATGTCCGGTGTTAGCGTCCATCTCCACAAAGGCGGCTCGAAGAGGCAGGCCTAAATCCATGAAGCGAGCCGCATTGCGCATCGTGGCAAAGAAACTACCAACTTTACCCGTAATGCGGTCATGCGTATCAGGATCATGCGAATAGACCGAAGTTGCGACGTGCATGATGCTACGATGTCGTGCCATTGCTTCAATGGTAGCTTCTGGAACATTCACGAGGTTTGAAAACACCTCAATGAATGTAAATCCGACCCTTGCGGCTTCATCGATAAAATCTGGTAGCGAACGATTCACCGTCGGCTCGCCACCGATGAATTGAATGGATCGACAACCATTGTCTGCCGCAGTGCGGATGACATTCAAATAGTCCGATTTTGTCAGACTGTCATTCGTGCCGCTGGATGGACTGGAATCGGAATAGCAATGGCTACATTGCAAATTGCATGTGTTGGTCAGTTCAAGCCAAAGGAACTCAACTGGCTGATTGGCGCTTTTCTCTGCAACAGTTGAGCTGTCAAAAGCGGTACTCATGACGACATCTCCCGACACACAATTAGGCCGAATAAACGACTCACTACTTACGAAATTATCAATCGAGCATTCGATTGCAACCATCCAATCGTTCCATCATAAATTTGCATCGTCTCTGCAATTCACGCGGACGATTTGTGCGTCATCGCTTTGAAAATCTGCTTTCGAAATCCGGCATCTCGCGCAAAATGCCCATCACGAAATTCCAGTGGTCACTGCGCGTCGTTTTCGCGTGACGATATTTCCAAATGTAGAGCAGGCGTTGCGTCACACCATCGGGCGCATCGGGCGCGTTCAAAATGTCGCGCTCCATGTCGGCATTGGTGCGCGCCAATTCCGTTTTGAATTCCTCTGACATTTCACGCGCGAACGGAATGCGCGTTGCGGTCTCAGGATCGCGCGGGCGTCCCGCGCCTTTTTGGCGCGATGCCAATCGCTTCTGGTGATCATCGCAATCGGGCAGTGCCGACCAAATTTGCATGACATGGTTCCAGTGCGATGGCCGCGCGACATGGAGGCGGTTCGCGATCCAGTCATTCACCATGGCGACGGTCAAACCATCGGGAATAGGCGGGTGCGCCTCCAGCACGCGGCGGGTCGATACGCCTGAGCGTTTCCAGTGATGGCGCAATTCCTTGCGCATCTCCTTCGTAATCGGTGCAAATTCGTCTGAATCCAATCAATCCCCCATGTTCAAATCATTGAACAACACGGGAATTAAATCAAGGTTAACAAGGGGTTAAACTTGAAGGGCATTTGACTAAAATGCGACATATTCCATAATTCCTGTTAAGATTTGTCCTTTAAAATCATTTACATGGTTCAAGGACGAGCAGCAGGTAACGGCAATTTTGACATCGATGCGATCACACGCTTGGTGAATGCCGATGCAATTGTGCCTGCCGTTATCGATCAACCTTTCATCGACCCCGCTGCCGACGCTTTCGCCGCTGATGTTCAGGAAACGGCGGATCAAATTCGTTATAATCCCGGCTCAAGCCTAGTCGAAGAGGCTGCGCAGCTTATGAATGCGCCGGGTGCGGCGAAATTGGGTGCAGGCGTGATGGCCGATCTTCGTGCAGCCGTTCAACTTCAAGAGGAGAAAGCCGCAAACGGAGCTGATGCTTTCATGCGCGGTGATCGCGTGTGGGAAGAACGCAAAGAGCGTGACGACAAAGACCGCAAAGAACAAGCCCGCATCGCAGACTTTGCGGAAGATGCGAATAACGGTCAATTGAGCACGACGCCTGACCGCTACGGATTGAGTCAGCAGAATTATGCTGAATTGAACGACGAATTGAAAACTCGTGACGGGCAAGACCGCTTCATGAATTTCTTGCGCATGATGAATCCGGGAATGACGGACGAACAAATCCGCCGCAGATTCGACGATGCCCAGATTGTTGCCGCCGTTCGATCTGGTCAGGCAACCGACGAGCAGCGCCGCACTTACAACGGAATGTCAGAAGAGCGTCGTGATGATGCATCAACCAGTTTGGCGCAGTATCAGGAAATGGGCGGAAGCAGATTTACGCCGACGGTTGCAAACCGCGTCGATGCACAGGCAACAGGACTCTCTGCAAATGCCGCATCATCTGATCCGCAAGCTACCACCGGCGCGAGCTTAAATCTGCTTTCTGATGGTTCGGCCACAGACGCACAGGCCACAACTAGCTCTCGTCCAATTTCGCGTGTGTCAGTCTCGGCGCAGGTAGACGGCCAAGCCGCAATCAGCGGTGCACCGTCGCTTCGCGGTCAGTTTGGAGCAGCTCTTACAGCGACAACTCCGCTGGACGCGCCTCGACTTGCATCCGCCACGGCTGCACCACCACCGCCAGCGCCTGCGGCGGTTGTTCCTTCTGGATTTGATGTTTGATTGTTATTGAGAGCCGCCACCAATGGACGGTGAAAGCATAGCGACCGTTCGTGTGCCGTTGAGCCGTTCCATAGCGGCAGGTGTGTAATCAGTGTCCACCATCAAAGCCAATTCGGCAGGTTCTCTATTGGCGGTGAAGGTCATCAGCGAGCCACCGCGCACGTCCATGTTTCCGAACAGCACGATTGGGCGACCAAGCCGAGTACCACCATTGTCATTTGAAAACACGGTATCGGCTAGGACCATCGGTCGTGTGCCGAGCGCTGCATTGCGATCAACAACTTCATTGAATGTGCCGCCAAGATATGCCTCGCGTGGGATTGATGACAATCGCGCGTCATAGAGCCGCACATTGGTGAGTTTTGCTCGAACGCACACGGTAGTCGAAGCTTCCTCGCGCGGACGATTTCCCGCGAGATTGTATCCGATGCTTCCATCTGGGTTTGACGTTATTGTTTCGACGCTTTCCGTCACGCGTGTTGGGTTACCGGCAGCGTCACGCTCTTGCACCGCGCTGCGGTTGCCGATGATCATCGTACGTTGTCCTTCGGCGCGGAGGGCGGCGTTCATGTCTGCCATCGGCAGACATTGACCCGCTTGCAATGTCGTTGCTGTTTGTTGTGCATTTGCAAATGTTGCGGGAACAGCGCACGCCATAAGCGCGCCAGCACCGATCACCGCCGCTGTCCGAAATGATTTCATCGCATTTGATAAAGTAGCCATCGCAAGCTCTCTTGTTATCGTCTCTGTTTCACTTCATAGCGTCTCGTATTCCGTCCTTTGTGAGACTCTTTTTACTTGGCTCTATTCGCTACGTATGGTATCTTTTGGGCGTTGAATTTGGCGGATTTCCGTCTTGGTGAGGTTCCCCTTCGGGGTCGAATGCAAGAGTCTCACAAAGGAAAGTTTGTGAGACTCCG
>JBBTEI010000061.1:0-8877 GCA_038042405.1 Pseudomonadota bacterium | reverse complement strand
CATGACGCGATCCTGATTGCGACGGGGGTTTATAAGCCGCGCGCGATCAAAGCCGCCGGCGTTGGCGCACCCGGTGTCGTTGATGCGCTTGATTATCTCACCGCATCAAACCGCAAAAGCTTCGGCGACGCCGTGCCCGCATTCGATGATGGCCGCCTCAATGCCGAGGGCAAGAATGTCGTCGTTGTCGGTGGCGGCGATACCGCGATGGACTGTGTCCGCACCGCCGTTCGCCAAGGCGCAAAATCGGTCAAATGTCTCTACCGCCGTGACCGCGCCAATATGCCCGGATCACAGAATGAAGTCAAAAATGCTGAGGAAGAAGGTGTTGAGTTCGTCTGGCTTTCTGCGCCCGATGCCTTTGACGGCACCGATCATGTTGCAGGCGTTCGTGTCGCCAAAATGCGGCTCGGCGCGCCCGATGCGAGCGGAAGGCGCACGCCCGAGGTTGATCTTGGCAATGAATACCGGCTTGAGGCGGATCTTGTGATCAAAGCACTCGGCTTTGATGCTGAAGATTTGCCAACGCTGTTTGGATCGCGCGATCTCGGCGTCACCCGCTGGGGCACCGTCCGCGTCGATCACAAAACGATGATGACCAGCCTGAACGGCGTGTTTGCAGGCGGCGACATTGTACGCGGGGCAAGCCTCGTCGTCTGGGCCATCCGCGATGGCCGCGATGTCAGCGAACATATGCACCGCTATTTGAAGGCGAAAGCAGCAAGCGAAAGGAAGGCAGCATGAGACATCAATATCTGGCAATTCTGGCGCTTGGGGTCGGTAGCCCCGCGCTAGCACAGCAAGCGCCGTCCACTGTTTCCACTGTTGCGGAGACGCCTCAGGCAGTGGCTTCCCCATTGGCGGCAGAAATTGCGACAAAGTTATTTCCAGACGGCACATATCGAAAACTGCTTGGGCCAACATTTACCCAGATGGTTTCGGGCATGGTTGACAATATGGGCAATGTTCCACTTGGTCAGATAGCCAGATCTGCTGGGGCCGATGAAAAGACGGTCGCGGCGCTGGATAAGGCGAAAACCCAAGAAATTATGCAAATACTTGATCCTGCATTCAAACAGCGAACGAAAGTGATGATGGAAAGTATGTTCACCGCAATGATACCGCTTTTTGAAACAATGGAGCCGGATTTGCGGGATGGTCTGGCACTTTCGCTCCAATCGAAATTTACGCCAGTCCAACTTGCAGAACTGAAATCATTTTTTACGACGCCTACAGGCGCATCATTCGCATCGCAGCAAATGCTCTTATTTGCCGATCCTGCGGTTATGGGGAAAATGCAGTCACAAATGCCAAAAATCATGGCTGCAATGCCAGATTTGATAGGCAAGTCCGTAAAGGCAACCGAAAACCTACCCAAGCCACGCAAAATAGAGGATTTGTCCGAGGCTGAGAGAAGTAAAATTATTGAATTATTCGGCATTGAACCAGAAAAAGCCAAAAAATGACCACCCAATCCGAACGCACGCGCATCGCCGAAGTCGGCATGTATCGCCCCGAATTTGAATCCGATGCCTGCGGCGTCGGCCTTGTCGCCGCGACCGATGGCAAGGCTTCGCGTCGCGTCGTGGCCTCGGCGATTGATGCGCTCAAGGCGGTGTGGCACCGGGGCGCGGTTGATGCCGACGGGATGACCGGTGACGGCGCCGGCCTGCACATCGATCTGCCGCTGGCTTTCTTTGATGATGCCATCGCAGCGTCGGGTCACCGCCCGCAAAACCGGCGCTTGGCGGTTGGCATGGTGTTTCTACCGCGTACAGATTTGGGCGCGCAGGAAAGCTGCCGCACGATCGTTGAATCCGAAATCATCGACGCTGGCTATACCATCTATGGCTGGCGGCAGGTGCCGGTTGATGTTTCGGTGATCGGTCGCAAGGCGCAGGAAACACGGCCCGAAATTGAACAGATCATGATCGCCGGGCCTGATCCCGACGCCCATGACGCGACCGAATTTGAAAAGAATCTCTATCTCGTCCGCCGCCGGATCGAAAAGAAGATCATCGCCGCGCAAATTCAGGGTTTTTATATTTGCAGCCTATCGTGCCGCTCGATCATCTATAAAGGGCTATTTCTAGCTGAGTCGCTCTCGGTCTTTTACCCTGACCTGCGCGATGAACGCTTCATCAGCCGCGTCGCGATTTTCCATCAGCGCTATTCAACCAATACCTTCCCGCAGTGGTGGCTTGCGCAGCCGTTCCGCTGCCTTGCCCACAACGGTGAAATCAACACCATTCGCGGCAACACCAACTGGATGAAAAGCCACGAAATCCGGATGGCAAGCCTTGCCTTTGGTGAGCGCTCCGAAGACATCAAACCCGTCATCCCGGCGGGGGCTTCGGATACCGCTGCGCTTGACGCGGTGTTTGAGGCAATCTGCCGTTCGGGCCGCGATGCGCCAACAGCCAAGCTGATGCTGATCCCCGAAGCATGGCAAGCCAAGCCCGATATGCCGCAGAACCACCGCGATATGTATGCCTATCTTGCGAGCGTAATGGAGCCGTGGGATGGGCCAGCAGCACTCGCGATGACCGAAGGCCGCTGGGCGGTTGCAGGCGTTGATCGCAATGCGCTGCGCCCGCTGCGCTACACCCGCACCAATGATGATCTCCTGATCGTTGGCTCTGAAACCGGCATGGTTGTCGTGCCCGAGGCGACAGTGATTGCAAAGGGACGGCTCGGCCCCGGACAGATGATCGCGGTCGATCTTGATACCGGCGAATTTTTTGAAGACCGCGCGATCAAAGACCGCATCGCGGGCGAAGCGCCCTACGGCGATATGATCAAGGGCTTCATCACCCTTGAGGATTTGCCAGCCGCGCAGGGCGAACCCGTCGCACGCTTTAATCGCGCCGAACTCACCCGGCGTCAGATTGCAGCGGGGCAAACGCTTGAGGATATGGAACTGATCCTGTCGCCAATGGTTGAGGACGGCAAGGAAGCGATTGGCAGTATGGGTGATGATACGCCGCTTGCGGTCATTTCGGATAAGCCGCGCCTAATCAGCCACTTCTTCCGCCAGAATTTCAGTCAGGTGACCAATCCGCCAATTGATAGCTTGCGCGAACGGCAGGTGATGAGCCTGAGCACGCGCTTCGGCAATCTCGCCAACATCCTCGATAGCCAAGAGGCGACACGGCAAGGCGTTCTGGTGCTTGATTCCCCTGTGCTGACGACAGCGCAGTGGCAATCGCTCAAAGCGCATTTCGGGGCCAGCGTCGCCGAAATTGATTGCACTTTTGCAATGGGATCCGGGGCCGAAGGGCTGCGCGCCGCAATCACCCGCGTCCGCCAGGAAGCCGAACAGGCGGTGCGCGCCGGGCGTAGCGAAATTTTCCTGACTGACGAACATGTGTCCGAAGACAGGCTTGCGATCCAGATGGTGCTCGCGGCGGCCGCCGTCCACACCCATCTCGTCCGCTGCGGCCTGCGCAGCTTTGCAAGCATCAACGTCCGTGCGGCGGAATGCCTTGATACGCATTATTTTGCGGTATTGATTGGGGTCGGTGCCACCACGGTCAACGCGTATCTTACCGAAGCCTCAATTGCTGATCGTCATGCGCGCGGCCTGCTTGGCGATATGCCACTTGAAATGTGCCTCGCCAAATACCGTACGGCCGTCGGCGAAGGGCTGCTCAAGATCATTTCGAAAATGGGGATCGCGGTTATTGCCTCGTATCGCGGCGGCTATAATTTTGAGGCGGTCGGGCTGTCCCGCGCACTCGTCAATGATTTCTTCCCCGGAATGCCTGCCAAAATCTCGGGCGAAGGCTATGCCTCGCTATATGTCAACGCGGCAGAGCGGCATGAGCAGGCGTTTGACAGTGCAGTAGCGCATTTGCCGATTGGCGGATTTTACCGTCAGCGCGCGGGCGGCGAACCCCACGCATATTCGGCGCAACTTATGCACTTGCTGCAAACGGCGGTTGGCACCGATAGCTACTCCACCTATCTGCAATTTTCGCGCGGGGTGCGCGATTTACCCCCGATCTATTTGCGCGATTTGCTCGAATTCAACTTCGCAAAAGAGGCCGTGAGCCTTGAATCGGTCGAAGCCATCACTGAAATCCGTAAGCGCTTTATAACGCCGGGCATGTCACTCGGCGCGCTAAGCCCCGAAGCGCATGAAACGCTCGCCATCGCGATGAACCGGATCGGAGCCAAAGCGGTCTCGGGCGAAGGCGGCGAAGATAGCGCACGCTTCAAACCCTATGCCAATGGCAATAACGCCAACAGCGCGATCAAGCAGATTGCGAGCGGGCGGTTTGGCGTCACCGCTGAATATCTGGGCGCTGCCGAAGAAATCGAAATCAAGGTTGCCCAAGGCGCAAAACCGGGCGAAGGCGGGCAGCTTCCCGGTTTCAAAGTCACCGAGATGATCGCCAAGCTGCGCCACTCGACCCCCGGCGTTACGCTGATCTCGCCGCCGCCACATCATGATATTTACTCAATCGAGGATCTCGCCCAACTCATCTATGATCTTAAGCAGATCAACCCCAAAGCGCGCGTCTGCGTGAAGCTTGTCAGTTCGGCCGGTATCGGTACCGTCGCGGCCGGCGTTGCCAAGGCGCACGCTGACGTCATCCTTGTTTCGGGCCATGTTGGCGGCACAGGGGCAAGCCCGCAAACCTCGATCAAATATGCCGGGACGCCTTGGGAAATGGGGCTAACCGAAGTCAATCAGGTGTTGACGCTCAATGGTCTGCGTCACCGCGTCAAACTGCGTACCGACGGTGGCCTTAAGACGGGGCGCGATATTGTGATCGCCGCGATCCTTGGTGCTGAAGAATTTGGCATTGGTACGCTCAGCCTCGTTGCGATGGGCTGCATCATGGTGCGCCAATGCCATTCAAACACCTGCCCGGTCGGCATCTGCGTCCAGAATGAAGCACTGCGCAAAAAATTCACCGGCACACCCGAAAAGGTGATCAATCTGATGACCTTCATCGCCGAAGAAGTGCGTGAAATCCTCGCGCGGCTTGGCGTGCGTTCGCTTGACGAAGTGATTGGCCGGACTGAGTTGCTCCGCCAAGTCAGCCGTGGTGCCGAACATCTTGACGATCTTGATCTCAACCCGATCCTCGCCAAGGTTGATGCGCCTGCTGACAAGCGCCGCTTCAACCTGCCAACCGCGCGCAATGAAGTGCCTGATAGTCTCGACGCGCAGATATTGCACGATGCCAAGCCGGTCTTTGAACGGCGTGAAAAAATGCAGCTCACCTACACCGTGCGCAATACGCACCGCGCGGTTGGCACGCGGCTTTCGGCGGAAATTACCTCGCTGTTCGGCATGTCAACCTTGAATGATGGCCATGTCCATGTCCGTCTGCGCGGCAGCGCCGGGCAATCGCTCGGCGCGTTCCTGTGCAAGGGCGTGACGCTCGAAGTCTTCGGCGATGCCAATGATTATGTTGGCAAGGGGCTGTGCGGCGGGATCATCGCCGTCCGCCCGATGGTCAGTTCGCCGCTCGAAAGCCAGAACAACACGATCATCGGCAACACCGTGCTGTACGGCGCGACTTCGGGCAAATTATTCGCGGCGGGCCAGGCCGGTGAGCGTTTTGCCGTCCGCAATTCGGGCGCGCAGGTCGTCGTCGAAGGCTGCGGCGCGAACGGGCTTGAATATATGACCGGCGGCACCGCCGTCATCCTCGGCGTCATCGGCGAAAATTTCGGCGCAGGGATGACCGGCGGCATGGCGTTCGTGCTTGATGTTGGCGGCAACTTTGAACGACGCGCCAATCCCGAAAGCATTTTCTGGCAACGCATCGCCTCGCCCTATTGGGAGGCGCGTGTCAAATCACTGATCGCTGAACATGCGCTCGCCACTGACAGCAAATGGTCAAACGCAATCCTTGATGATTGGGATCGCTGGGTCGACCAATTCTGGCAAATCTGCCCCAAGGAAATGCTGACGCGGCTCCCTCATCCGCTTTCCGAAGCGCAGTCTATCGCAGCGGAATGAAATGCGCCGCTTGTTCGAATTCTTCGTTGACCAATGGCAAACACTATGCCTGTTTCTTTTCTTTGGCGGCGTGGTCACTGGTCTTGGCCTTTGGTTGGGCAGTCCCAAAATTGTTAGCACTGAAATTTCCAGCGGCACGATTACGCGGTTAGGAGGCCGATTTTACAAGGGTCTAGAGAACAATCAGTTGGTTGCCATCGTCCGGCTTGCTGACGGCATGATTTGGGAAATGTCTTTGAGCGGCATAAATAGAGGATGCCGGGTGGGAGACAGCCTGCGCGTCAGAATCATTCGAAACAACTATAGGATTACTAGGCGCTTCATCTTACCAGATAGCTGCAAGCCATCGCTGCCAAATACCCGCTGAACGCAAGCCAACATTTTGTTCAGGATCGTGAAAGCCCCGTCCGCATAATCACGCTCTCAATCGGGGAGTGGTTTCCCGTTTGCCCGAAAGGCACGCCAATGCGTTCAGCCCTTTTCACTGCCATCGCTCTTATTATCGCAACCCCAACCATTGCCGCTGCACAGTCCACATCAGAAGCCCAGCAAGACGTGCAGGGCATGGCTGACAGGCTCAATGATCCGTCAACGCAGGCCGCAATGGCAGGTGCGCTCGGCGCTGTAATGGCGGCGATGCTCGATATCCGCGTTGACAAGATGGCCAAGGCGCTAGAACCACTCAACGGCGGCAAGAAGCTCAAGATGAAGGGCAATACGCTGCGCGAGATGGCCGAACGCCAAGATCCCAAATTTGAGCGCAAAATGGAAGAAGGCACCAAAACTGCCGTTCGCTCGGCAGGTTCACTTGCCCAAGCGCTCGCGGTGATGCTCCCCGAACTCCAAAAAGCCGCCAAAAAAATGGGCGATGCGCTTCCCAATCTTCAATAAGCAGGGGTGACGCGCGGCGGAGCAGCCGCTAAGACACATGGTTCCATGTGGCTGCTTTACCAATTCCCGCTCTGTCCTTTCTCACGCAAAGTCCGGCTTCTGCTTGGCGAAAAAGGCGTCGGGTATGAACTTGTCCGCGAAAGCCCGTGGGAGCGGCGCGATGAATTTCTTGATCTGAACCCCGCCGGGCAAACCCCGGTGTTGGTCGAAAAAAACAAGAATATCACGCTGATGAGCTCAGCCGCGATCTGCGAATATTTTGAGGAAACGGTCGATAAATCGCCGATGATATCGGGCACAGCGGTTAATCGCGCTGAAATCCGCCGCCTCACCGCGTGGTTTGATGAACAATTTTATGCCAGCGTCGTCGGCCCGCTGATGCACGAGCGGATGCTCAAACGTGTCATCCACCGCGCCGCACCTGATGCCGGAATGCTGCGTGAGGCGATGAAGAACGCCAACCAGTTGATGGATTATACTGACTATCTCCTCGATCACCGCAACTGGATCGCGGGCGCAACGCTCAGTCTGGCCGACCTCGCGGCAGCGGCGCATATTTCAGTGGCGGACTATCTCGGCGGAATTGATTGGCGCGGGCATGAACAGACCAAAGGCTGGTACTCGGGCCTCAAATCACGCCCCAGTTTCCGCCCCTTGCTCGCCGAGCGGATGGAGGGCGTTGCCCCGCCTGTTTATTATGACAAGGTGGATTTTTAGGCTGCGACCACGCTCATCAAATAATTGAGCTTCACATCATCTGACAGCACCAGCCCACGACCGACATTGAACGATATCCCGCGCGTATTGATGACCGCTAGCCTCGCCTCACCAAGCAATACGGTCAACTCTTCAGGCGTCAGAAACTTATCCCAATCATGCGTGCCCTTGGGGATTTGGCCAAGCCTTTCGCCGATTGTGATGAGGCCTAACCGCGAAAGCGCCGTCCGGTTGGGGGTTGAGACTATCATCAATCCACCCGGCGCAAGTCGCGCGGCAAGAGCAGCAACAAAGGCAGACGGATCGGTGACATGCTCAATCACCTCCATCGCGGTGACCAGATCAAATTCGCCTATTACCTCCGCGATCTCACATGCGCGGTAGTCAATCGGCAGCCCCTGCCCTGCCGCGTGCGCCTTCGCCGCCGCGATATTCTCAGGCGCGGCATCAACCCCGGTCACAGCAGCGCCCATCCGCGCGAGCGGCTCGGTCAGCAACCCTGCCCCGCAGCCAACGTCAAGCGCGGTCATCCCGGCAAGCGGTCTAAGCGCCTTGGCATCCGCCCCGAAATGCAGATTGATCTGTTCCCGGATATAGCCAAGCCGCACCGGATTAAGCTTATGCAGCATCGCCGAGCTGCCCTTAGGATTCCACCAGTCAGCGGCAAGTGCGCCGAAATGTGCGGCTTCGGATAGGGAGATTGTGGTGGTTGTCATATCGAGTCTGCTGTCTTTCTTACACACACGTCTCTTAACCTTCGATCCCTATCAAACACCCACATCACCTCTACAGAGGTGAGAAACGGAGACCAATATTCTGCGACCAATGACGGAACGACCGGGCCACCCATGCCACGGCACACAAGATGTGTATCATCGAAATAGGTCTTAACGCCGTAGCCATGAATCACAATGTTCCGGTTGTCTATCCGCCAGTCCCGCTTCTGTGCTTCAAATCGTAATTTTGAAATCGATGAACCAAGAGGTACAATGCGCCTGAGATTCCGTTCTACGCGTTCGTTGCTGCCCCATACGGTTGGGGACACACATGCACTCAGAAAAAGGAGCGGAACAATTATCATGAGCTGAAGCTTCATTGTCTCATTCTATTGCCCACGCTCGAAAACCTCAAGGAATTGCTCATGCTAATCAGGCTGAAGCAGATACCCATAGACAGCCCCGCAATTTCGCGGAACAATACCGGGATGAAACACACCTCCCTAATCCTCGCCCTGCTGGCAACCGCCGCCGCGCTCCCCGCCCAAGCGCAGGAGGCATCCCCCACCACCT
>JBBTEI010000060.1:0-18493 GCA_038042405.1 Pseudomonadota bacterium | reverse complement strand
TCCAGCCGAAATCTTCAACCCGTTGCACTTCAAATGTGAATCCACACCCGCATCGAGTGCGGGGCGACGAGGAAGGTTAAAATCCGTATTTGTGAAGCCGCGTTCCGGTCTCTGATAACATCCACTCTCACCCCGAACCCGCATCAATCCCGCATTCCACAAATTGATGCGGCACCTCCACATGCCACACCCCCATCTCCGCCCCCGCCATGATCAGCCAATATTGCTCCGCATCACCCGCCTCCGCTCTATCCGCCTCTGACGGCGCGCACACCCCATTTGGATGCGAATGATAATGGCCGATCAGCTTTGCCCCCCCCGCCCGTTCCGCCTTGTGCGCGGCAATTAAAGCAGCGGGATCAATCTCAAACCGCGTCGCAGGCGTACTCGCCACATTCTTACAGCGCTGCACCGCTTCCACCGCCTCCACCGTCCCGAACAGCAGCCCGCAGACCTCTTCGTCGGGCGTTTCCGCCGCGTGGGCGCGGATTGCGGCGATGGATTTGCTTGATATCCTGATCAACATGGCCACATGCTTGGATGATGAATGATGCCGAGACAAGTATGGCCGTGGTGATCACCGACGAAATGCAGGGCTGGCGGCTTGATCGCGCGCTGGCCGCACTTGTGCCAACGCTCTCACGTGAGCGATTAAAGGCGCTGATTTCGGCGGGGCATGTGCCGGAGACGCGCGATCCCGCGACCAAGGTGAAGGCGGGCGCAGCGTATAACCTGACCGTCCCCACGCCAAAGCCCGCGCATAATGAGGCGCAGGATATTGCGATTGATATCGTTTATGAGGATGATCATCTGCTCATCGTTGATAAGCCTGCGGGGCTTGTCGTCCATCCGGCGGCGGGCAATTTTGATGGAACGCTGGTCAACGCACTGCTCCATCACTGTGCGGGGCGGCTTTCGGGGATTGGCGGGGTCGCGCGGCCCGGCATCGTCCACCGGATCGATAAGGATACGTCCGGGCTGATGGTCGTCGCCAAAACGGATCGCGCGCATGAGGGGCTGGCCAAGCAATTTGCCGATCACAGCATTGATCGCCGCTATCAAGCGATTGTTGCGGGCGTTCCTTTGCGCGGCGGCGGAACGATTGATGCGCCGCTTGCCCGATCAACCGCCAATCGCCAGAAAATCGCGATCTGCGCAGAGGGACGAGGTAAACGGGCGGTGACGCATTACCGTTTGATCGAACCGCTAAAGGAGGCCGCGCTCGTCGAATGTCGTCTTGAAACAGGGCGGACGCATCAGGTGCGTGTCCACATGGCGTCGATCAATCACCCGCTGCTTGGTGATCCGGTTTATGGCCGCACCCGCGCGAGCCATGCAGCGATTCTTCGCGATCTCGATTTTACGCGGCAGGCGCTGCACGCGGCATTGATCGGTTTTATCCATCCCATTGATCGAAAAAATATGGCGTTTGAAAGCAAAATGCCCATTGATATGCAGCAACTGTTCACCAAATTACGTGTATAGGCAGAGCAGGTCAGTGAGGCTGCGCTTGTGCCGCCTTTAGGGAGTATGAAAGACAATGGCTGCGAAATCTGTAGCTAAACGATCAGGCACCACGGCAGTTGCGAAGCGCACAAACGTGCCCGCGACGATCCCCGCACTTGGCAGTGAGGCCGGGCTTAACCGCTATCTCTCCGAGATCCGGAAATTTCCGATGCTGACCCCTGAGGAAGAATATATGCTGGCGAAGCGGTTTCAGGATCATCAAGACCCTGACGCCGCTGCCAAGCTTGTTACATCGCATCTCAGGCTCGTTGCGAAAATCGCGATGGGCTATCGCGGCTATGGCCTGCCCGTTTCCGAATTGATTTCGGAAGGCAATATTGGCCTGATGCAGGGCGTTAAAAAATTCGAGCCCGATCGTGGTTTCCGCCTCGCCACCTATGCGATGTGGTGGATCAAAGCTTCAATGCAGGAGTTTATTCTGCGTTCGTGGAGCCTTGTTAAAATGGGCACGACCGCCGCACAGAAAAAGCTGTTTTTCAATCTGCGCCGGATGAAGAGCAATCTCGAAGCATTTGAGGATGGCGACCTAAGCCCCGAAAACGTCAAGACGATCGCGACGAAGCTCGGCGTGACCGAGGCCGAAGTGATTAGCATGAATCGGCGGATGTCGAACGGTGGTGATACATCGCTCAACGTGTCGTTGAATGAAGAGGGCGAAGGCCAATGGCAGGATAGCCTCGCCGATGACGCACCGCTTCAGGATGAAGCCTATGCCGAAACGCAGGAACGCGTTGTCCGCCGCGCGATGCTCGTCGAAGCGATGGAAACACTCAATTCGCGTGAGGCGCATATCTTGACCGAACGGCGCCTGGTTGAAGAACCAAAAACGCTTGAGGAATTGAGCCAGGTTCACGGTGTAAGCCGCGAGCGCGTCCGCCAGATTGAAGTTCGTGCGTTTGACAAGCTGCAAGCGGCAATTATGCGGATTGCGGGCAACAAGGGCATGTTGGCACTGGCTTGATTGCGCGTGCAATCGCGCTAGATGAAACGGATGGCATCACGCACCCCGCGCTCCCCCGTCTATCGGTTCGGCTTTATGATTGGCCGGACGATCCTGTATCTGCTCGTGGCATCGCTGCTCTGGGTGGTCGCCTATAGTTTCATCCCGCCCCCGATTACCGCCACCATGTTGGGGGATGCGCTCGCTGGTCGCGGATTGAACAAGGATTGGATGTCGATTGATGACATTGATCCAGTAATGGCGCGCGCCGTAATTGCAGCAGAAGATGCAAAATTTTGTTCGCATGGTGGTTTTGACCGCGAAGCGATTGAGAAAGCAATCAAGTATAATGCGCGGGGACGGCGGATTCGCGGCGGCTCAACAATCAGCCAACAGACTGCGAAAAATGCCTTCCTCTGGCAAGGCGGCGGCTTTTTTCGCAAAGGGCTTGAGGCTTATTTCACGCTTCTGATCGAGAATATCTGGGGTAAGCGGCGAATTATGGAGGTCTATCTCAACATCGCCGAAACCGGGATAGCGACTTACGGCGTCAATGCAGGCAGCCAGCGCTATTTCGGGCATGACGCCGATCAGATGACGAGCGTAGAGGCGGCACGGATTGCCGCGATCCTGCCCTTACCCAAAAAACGTGATGCCGCCGCACCCAAAGGCTATACCCGCCGCTATGGCAACCGCATCAAAGCGCGCACCGGCGTCGTAAAACGCGATGCGCTGGATGCGTGTTTGGGATGATCAAAAAGGCAGCTTAAACCCCGGTGGCAGCGGCATTCCGCTGGTCATTTTTTGCATTTCGCTGTTTGACGCTGCGTCTGCTTTTGCACGCGCATCATTGAACGCCGCGACGATCAAATCCTCAAGAATTTGCTTTTCAGAAACATTGAGCAGGCTTTCATCAATATCGATGCTGCGAATGCTGCCCTTCGCCGTGGCGCGCACCTTGACCATCCCGCCGCCGCTTGCGCCCTCAACCTCGATCGTTTCGAGATTGGCCTGCGCCTTGGTCAGTTCTTCCTGAACATTGGCGGCCATTTTGAGGATATCGTCTATCGATTTCATGCGGTTATACTCCGTTGTCCAGACAATTCATAATCAAGCAGTTCGGTTTCGGGAAAGGCGGCGATGGCAGCGGTAACCATCGGCTGTTCCAATATCGCCATTTTTGCCGCATCCTCTTGCTGCCTGGCCTGATCAAGCAGCGAGGGGGCCGCAGCTTCGTCGCTCATTGTCACTTGCCAGTTCGCGCCAGTAAGATCTTTAAGCGCAAGCCCCAGATCGCGGGTAAAATCACTCGGCAGTGGGCGTGTCGCCTGGATCACAAGGTCCGGCGGGGCGTAGCGGACAAGCCCGATAAAATCATGAAGTAGCTGCGCAAGCAGCGGCTTTTTACCCGCAGTCAGCGCTTCAATCAGCCCGCCAAAATCAGACGGTATCGCCAGCAGCGAGGGCACCCCACCCGCAGGTGATTGTGGTACCGCTGAAGTGCCAACCGCCAGCGTACCCGCCTCAATCCGGCGGATAACATCGGCTGGATCGGGCAAACTGCTTGCATGGATCACGCGAAGCAAAGCCATTTCTGCGGCTTCGTTTGGATCAACCGCGCGTGCCACCTCATCATGGCCCTTGAGCAGCAACTGCCACATCCGGTGCAGTAGCACGAAGGAAAGGCCCGACGCCCAGTTTGCCAGCGCCTCGCGCTCTTCAACCGACTGCGCCGGATCATCGGGTGCGCCCACCTTCACAAGCGTTGCGCCGTGCGTCACATCTAATAGCCCGCGCAGAACAGCGCTGGGCTCCACCCCAAGATCACGCTGTTCGCGCAATGCCGCAAGTGCCGCAGGGCCATCTCCGCCAAGCAGCAAGCCAAATAAATTGCGCACTGCCCCGCGATCAGAAAGCCCGAGCATGTCACGCACTTGCGCTGCAGTGATGATACCATCACCGTCCAAACTGGCATGTGCTATGGCTTGATCAAGGATCGAAAGGCCATCGCGCACCGAACCTTCGGCGGCCCGCGCGATCAGTGTGAGCGCCTCTGGATCGGCTAAAACTTGCTCGGCTTCAACGATGTTCATGAAATGCTGGCCCAGCATCTCGGCAGAAATTCTCCGTAAATCAAATCGCTGGCAACGTGACAGCACCGTCACCGGCACCTTGTTGACTTCGGTTGTCGCGAACAGAAATTTCACATGGGCGGGCGGCTCCTCAAGCGTTTTGAGCAGCGCGTTGAACGCATTTTTGGAGAGCATGTGAACTTCATCGATGATGTACACTTTGTACCGCGCGGACACCGCCGAATAGCGCACCGCCTCGATAATTTCGCGGACATCATCAACGCCCGTGTTTGAAGCGGCATCCATCTCCACCACATCGATGTGTCGCCCCTCGGCAATCGCAACGCAGGGTTCGCAAACGCCACACGGATCAATCGTAGGACCGCCCTGCCCGTCAGGCCCAATGCAATTAAGCGCCTTGGCAATCAGTCGCGCAGTCGAGGTTTTGCCGACCCCGCGCACACCCGTCATCAGAAATGCGTGCGCCAACCGGTCGCGCTTGATCGCATTGCCAAGCGTCGTCACCATCGCATCCTGGCCAATGAGTTCGGAAAAGCGTTGTGGCCGATATTTGCGCGCGAGTACGCGGTAGGCTTGCGCGGAAGCAGGCTGCGGCGGTTCACCAAGATCAAAGGATTCGGACATCAGCGCCTTTTAGTCAGACGACAAGGAAAAGTCGAAGGCGAAGTGTTGAGCAACTTGCGGGGCTTGAAGTCAATTTAGCCAAAAAAAGTGGCTCCCCGGGACGGATTCGAACCATCGGCCGTCCGATTAACAGTCGGATGCTCTACCGCTGAGCTACCGGGGAATATCGCCGAAGCGAGCGGCGGTAATAGCGCGAATGCGCGTGAATGCAACCCGTCTATGCGATAAATTGTTCCATTGTTATGCGCTCATCAAGCGCATGTTCGGGATCAAACATCAACGTAAGCGTTTCGGTACGATCAGTGACAACTTTTACCGTCATCACATCGCGCACTTCGCGTTGATCGGCGACCACGCTGACTGGGCGTTTGATCGCATCAAGAACGCGAATCTCAAGCTTTGCGCTTTCGGGCAAGATGGCTCCACGCCAGCGCCTTGGCCGAAACGGGCTGATTGGCGTTAGAGCCAACAAACGCGAATCAAGCGGCAATATCGGGCCTTGTGCGGACAGATTATAGGCGGTTGATCCTGCAGGCGTTGAGACCAAAACACCATCACAAACCAGTTCAGCCATCACCACCCGGTCATTGAGGAGAATTTCAAGCTTTGCCGTCTGGCGCGTTTCGCGCAACAGCGAGACCTCGTTGATCGCAGGTAAAGTAATATGTTGACCATCAACAGTCTCAGCGTCCATCCGCAGCGGAAACACGCTGAAGCGCTTGGCGCGACTGATGCGCGCGTCGAGCCCTTTTTCCTGCCATTCGTTCATAAGAAAACCGACAGTTCCGAGGTTCATTCCGAATACCGGGAGTATCCGCCGGGTTTCAAGCATCGAATGCAGCACCTGAAGCATGAAACCGTCGCCGCCGAGCGCAACCACCATTTCCGCCTCGGCCAAGCTCACCCAATCCCTACGCTCGTGCAGCTTGCGCGCGGCCGCCTGCGCTTCGTCGGTCGGAGAAGCGAGCAGAGCGCGCCGTGGTTCGCCGCTCATCCGCCGGTCACATTCATGTGACGCCGTGTGGCGGGCGTATCAAGGTGGAAGTCATGCGCACGCGGTTTGATCAGCAGCGCGCGATCAACCGCCACATCAACAGCATCAGGATCGCCGCTCCGCAAAGCAGCGCGTAGATCGACATGATCATCATGACCAAGGCACATATATAGCTGCCCCGATACTGATACCCGGATACGGTTACAGCCTTCACAGAAATTGCGTGTTAGCGGGGAGATCAGCCCCAATTTGCTACCAGAGCCGTCCACCGACCAGTAACGCGCCGGGCCGCCGGTCTTATACACAGAGGGCGTAAGCGAGAACTGCGCATCAAGTGCAGCCTTCACCTCAGTCAACGGCAAAAAGCGATCGACCCGATCATCATCGACCATTCCAAGCGGCATTGTTTCGATGAGTGAAAGATCAAAACCTTCCGCCGCGCACCATTTCAGCATCGGCGCAATCTCGTTGTCATTGATACCCTTAAGCGCGACCATATTGATCTTGATCGCGAAACCAACCGCCTTTGCAGCGGTGATGCCACCAAGCACGCGCGCCAAATCCCCAGTGCGCGTGATATGGCGAAACTTTTCAGGATCGCGCGTATCGAGGCTGATATTGATCCGTGCGATTCCAGCGCTGCGCAGACCTTCCGCAAATTCGGCGAGGCGCGTAGCATTAGTTGTCAGCGTAAGCTCATCAAGCCCATGCCCGAGAAGCGCGCCGATCCTGGTCGCGACATCCACGACCCCGCGCCGTGCCAGCGGTTCTCCACCGGTGAGCCGGATTCGTTTGACACCGCGCGCAACAAATTTTTCGGCAAGCGCCGCGATTTCCTCAAGCGATAGTATCTCCGCTCGCGGCAAAAAAACCATATCTTCGGCCATGCAGTAGCGACAGCGCATATCGCAGCGATCAGTAAGCGAGAGCCGCACATAGCTGATGTGACGGCCAAATTGGTCATTGAGACGGGGCAATACGTCGGCCATGGATACTCTGCTAGGCGTTCTTCAGCCGCAGGGCAAGCATCACAAACACGCTCAAAGCGTAAACGCGTATGCACTCAAGCCACAAAAAAGGCCGCCAAAAATGACGGCCTTTTTTAATCGGACATTTGATTTTAGCCCTTTTTGAGCGACAATCCGCCAAAGCGCTTGTTGAAGCGTGCGACCTGCCCCCCTGCATCGAGCAACCGCGAATTGCCGCCAGTCCATGCCGGATGCGCGAGCGGATCAATATCGAGCGTCATTAGATCGCCCTCTTTGCCCCACGTCGAGCGCGTTTCAAACACGGTGCCGTCGGTCATTTGCACCTTGATCATATGGTAATCGGGATGGATATCGGTCTTCATGTGTATAACTCCAAAAAATGGCTGGTTTCCGACCAGCCGAAGAGATGATGCGCGGCCTTAGTCACAACCCGGCAAAAGGGCAAGCCTCAAGCAGGCGGATCGGCGATCATCGCGGTAAAACTTGCCTCTGCCGCAAGTTTGCCATCAACGCTGGCACGGCCTGAAAATTTACAGACGCTGCTACGCTTCTGTACAAATGCAACGTCAAGCGTAAGCAAACAACCCGGCTCAACTGGGGTGCGGAATTTTGCGCCCTCAATCGCCATAAAATAGACGAGCTTACCACTCCCCGCGAGACCAAGCGACTCAACCGCAAGAATACCCGCCGCCTGTGCGAGAGCTTCAACGATCAAAACCCCTGGCATAATTGGCCGACCAGGAAAATGACCGTTGAAGAAATTCTCGTTGATTGTAACCGCTTTGATCGCACGGATTGACTGATCGGGAACAAGTTCCTCGACCCGATCAACCAGCAACATTGGATAGCGGTGTGGCAACGCGGCCATCACCGCCCTGACATCAAGCACGGCCATGATCGCGATCAACGCCCCTGTGGTTTAGCTGCGGCCGGTGCTGGTGCAGCCTGGCCTTGGCCACCAGGCTGCCAATTCGCTGGCACCGCGATGCTTGCGCTGGGCATCAGTGCGTTAAGTTCGGTAGCGATGTCACCTGTTATATCAGCAGTAGGTTGATACGAAATTGCCGCCTGAGGCGAAATAACAAGATTCACCTTGCGCTTTACCATCGCCGCTTTGAGCGCTGGCTCAAGCTTAGCACTAATCTGCTCTTCTACATAAGCCTGCGCACGACCAAATGGCTGAGCAAGATTTTGCAACTCGCGCTGAGCTGCCTGCTGGCGCGTTTGGATATTTGTCGCCTGTGTTTGAAGCGCAGCCTGATTCGGATTGGGCGCACGCTGCGCCGTCTGGAATGCTGTTACCAAGGGCTGCAACTCGGCTTGAAGCGATTTTTGACGCGCATCAAACGCATCAATCTGTGCTTTATAGGTCGTCTTAATCTGCGCCACCGCAGCGGTGAACGCGTTTGAACGCTGTACCGCTTCCTCAACATTGGCAACAGCGACGTTCGTCACAGCCTGTGCCAAAGCAACCGACGGCAAGGATACAGCCAGCGCAACCGGAGCAGAAGCGAGCAGAATAGCTTTGAAAATCTTAGTCATTAGAATGCAGTTCCTACGTTGAATGAGAAGTTTTTAACATCATCCCCACGCTCTTTTAGCAGAGCCCTGGATAAATCGATCCTGAACGGGCCGAAGGGTGAATTGAGATTTACGCCGATACCGACTGCGACGCGAGGTTTTGGAGTGTTGCCGCGAAACACGTCTTCAAAGGGCAGAATTGATGTTGGGTTTCCGGTGCCAGTTGGGCAAACCCCTAGCATTTCCTGAGAAGGATTAATAACTTCAGTGAAACTTCCATCAGTCAAGTTTTGACAAAGAACAGAACCTGTAGCGCGCCGCAACGGCACCGGCTTTTTCACACTAAACACTGAGCCAAAATCAAGAAATAGGCTCGGTCTTAGGCCAAGCCCGCGCGCACCGGAACCCAATGGAACTTCAAGTTCCAAACGACCGCGATAAAATGCCCGACCACCAATCGCATCGTCTGATTGAATAGCATCCCGCGTATCGATGATGCCCCCGTTCGCATCCAGCCTAAGACGCTGCACGCGTGGCCCAATACCACGAATATCAAAACCCCTAAATTCAGGCTGTCCGAGAAAGAAGCGGTCGGTCAAACGCACCTTATCATTCCCAGCGCCTCGCCCTTTTCCATATGGCTGTATATAGCCCGCCTCACCGGCGACTGAGAAAACAAATTTTCCAAATGGATTGAAATATTTAGCACCGTCAATACGGCTGCGTAGATATTTGACGCTGCCGCCGAGACCAGCCAAATCTTGACTAAAAACCAGCCGTTGCCCCTTGCTCGGACGAAGGCGGTTGTTGAGATTATCGAACACAAGGCTGTACCCAAGTGATGATGTTGTTCGATTGCCAATCGCATCACACAGAAAACGCCCGGCAAGCAATGGAGAGCACTGCCCGCCAAGGAAAAACTGTTGCCTACTAATTGTCACTTCATCATAATTGATGCCGTAGCGCCCTGCGAAAGAGAGGAATTCGGTAATCGGTACACCAACACGCAACTGAAATCCTGTTGTAATCTGTTGAAAACTGGTATTTCGCGATCCGTTCAAACGATTGAAATTATCAAAATCGCGGCGGAAGATATCGCCGCCAAGCGCGATATTCTTGTCGAACAGGTAAGGCTCGGTAAAGCCAAGCTCGACTGATTTGGAGAAGCTTGAATAGTTCACGCTCGCGCGCAGCTCCTGGCCCTTGCCCCGGAAATTGCGTTGACGGATCGAAGCGTTAATAATGAACCGCTCAAGAGATGAGAAGCCAGCCGAAAGTTGAAGCTCGCCCGTCGATTTTTCTTCGACATTGGCTTCAAGAATCACACGATCAGGCGAAGACCCCGGTTTCTGCTCAATCTCCAGCTTTTCCTGGAAAAATCCAAGCGACTGAATGCGATCTGACGAGCGCTTAACCTGAAAACTGTTGAACGGATCGCCCTCAGTCAGGCGGAATTCGCGGCGGACGACCTTATCCTGTGTCAGGGTGTTTCCATTGATGTTGATCTGCTCAACATAAACACGCGGCGCATCATCGACCTTGAACGTGATCGACATCGTCCGCGTATCCTTGTCGCGGTCAAAGCTCGGATTAATTTCGGCAAAGGCATAGCCAAACAGCCCCGCTGCCTGCGTCAGGCTTTCAACGGTATCTTCAACCAGTTTTGCGTTATAAAAGTCACCTGATTTAATCGAAATCCGCCCCGCCTCAGGCTTGAAATCGCGAATATCGCTCTCAACCTTTACATCGCCAAATTTGTAGCGCTCACCCTCTTCGACAACATAGGTGATAATGAAATCACGTTTATCGGGAGTCAGTTCCGCAACTGCCGAAACGATACGGAAATCGGCATAGCCCTTCGTCAGGTAAAATTGGCGAAGCTTGGATTGGTCAAATGCAAGCTTATCGGGATCATAGCTCGCCCCCGAACTCAGCAAACGATAAAAACGCGATTGCTTCGTTGCCATTTCCTTGCGCAATTCACCGTCTTTGAACTTTTCATTGCCAAGGATGTTGATCTGCTGAACCTTCGATTTTGGCCCTTCACTAATTTCAAAGACTATATCGACGCGGTTCTGGTCAAGCATGACCATCTTTGGCTCGACATTGGCGGCAAAGCGCCCCTGGCGACGATAAAGTTCAACGATGCGGGCAACGTCAGCACGAATTTTTGACCGGGTAAAAATCTGTCGCGGCGCGATCTTGATTTCCTTAGCAATCTTGTCTTCCTTGATCCGCTTGTTGCCTTCAAGCAGCACACGGTTGATCACCGGATTTTCGCGCACTTCGATAGTGAGATCACCATTATTATCGCGAATCTGGACATCGGCAAAAAGCTCGGTGTCAAATAGGGTACGGATCGCCTGATCAAGCGTTTCTAAAGTGTAAGGGTTGCCCGCACGCAACTGAATGTAAGAGCGCACTGTATCCGGTTCGAGACGCTGCGCGCCCGATACGTTGATCGATTTAATGATGCTGCCCGATTGCGGTGGCGATGTCGTCGTTTGCGCCGTGGCCGGGGAGCCAAGAAACGGCGCAATCGTGCTGATCAGCAAAGCCGCAGTCACTTTTCGACCGATACTGGAAACTCTTTTTGCTACCACGCTATAATACGCCTTTATCTGTTGCACCGCTTGCTCGCACGCCCCTGCCCGAACCTTGTTAACCAATCAACCCGGTTAGCCGATTCCAAAGGCCAAATGAGGCTAAATCATTGAATGTTACGAACAACATGAGTGCCATGAGCGAGAAAAAGCCCGAACGATAGGCCCATTCTTGAACAACCATGCTGACCGGACGACGGATAATCGCCTCAACACCGTAAAAAAACAAATGTCCGCCATCCAGCGTAGGGATTGGCAATAGATTGATGAATCCCAGATTAATGGAAATCAGCGCAACGAAACCGATGAAAGCAACAAAGCCCAAAGTTGCGGACTGCCCCGAATATTGCGCAATTTTGATCGGGCCGCCGAGTTCCTTGACCGAAATACGCCCCATGATGATCTGAACAAGCCCATCGACCATCGATTTCACAACGCGCACCGTCTGCGCAACCGCAGCGCCGGGAAGCTCAAGTGGTGAAAGACTAACCGACACCGGCATAACCGAGCCAAGTCCGATTTGGCCCAACCGGATCTCATTACCGAATCGATCCTTGATAATCTTGAGCCCTGGCACCACCGTAATGCGCTGCTCGGTGCCGCCGCGTTCAATCAGAAAGCTCATCACCATACCGGGGCGAAGTGCCACAATATCACTAACTTGGCCAAATTCACTGATTTCGCTATCACCTACAGCAAGGATTTTGTCACCGACCACAAAGCCCGCTTTTTCTGCAGGCGATCCAGCGACCACCGAGCCAACGACCGTCGGCGTCTTGGTCTGGCCATAAACCGCAAAAATCCCCATGAAAATCACAATCGCGAGGAGAAAATTGGTTACAGGCCCGGCGACAACGATCAGCGCCCGTTGCCACAGCGTTTTGGACTGAAACGTACGGTTGCGTTCTGCTTCGGGGAGCGCTTTCCATTCTTCGCTTGGCTCGCTTGCCGCACTCATGTCGCCCGCAAAGCGGACATAGCCGCCAAGAGGCATCCAGCCGATTTTCCACCTAGTGCCGCGCTTATCAGTCCAGCCCGTAATTTCGCGGCCAAAGCCGATCGAAAACACTTCTGCCTTTACCCCACACCAGCGGCCCACCAGATAATGGCCCAGTTCGTGGACAAAGACGAGCGGCCCGATGGCAAGCAGGAAGAATAATAGTGTCCAGATGAAACCCGGCGTCTCAATCATGCATAGACACTTTCAAGCAGTTCCTTGGCAACATGCCGCGCCTCTCCGTCGATCCTGAGAACATCGTCAACCGTCTGTGGCGCTCGCGGTTGATAGCGCTCTAGCGTGCGTTCTACAATCATTGCTATATCGCAAAACCCAATCCGGTCACCAAGAAAGGCCGCAACGGCGATTTCGTTGGCTGCATTAAGGATAGCCGGGCAGGCCCCGCCTGCCTCCATTGCTGAACGCGCAAGGCGAAGTGAAGGAAATCTTTGCAAATCAGGTTCTTCAAATTCAAGTTTGCCAATCTGTGCGAGGTTTAGCCGCTCCGAAGGCGTTTCCATCCGTTGAGGCCAGGCGAGCGTATGCGCAATCGGCGTCCGCATGTCGGGAGAACCAAGCTGGGCAAGCACCGAGCCATCAACATATTCAACCATGGAATGGATTACCGACTGCGGATGCACCAGCACGTCAAGCTGTGCGCTCGGCAGGCCGAACAGGTGCCACGCCTCAATCAGTTCAAGCCCTTTATTCATCATCGTGGCCGAATCGACCGAAATCTTTGCCCCCATTGACCAGTTCGGATGCTTGACTGCTTGGGCTGACGTTACCGTGGCCATCGCCTCCGCGCTCCATGTGCGGAACGGCCCGCCACTTGCGGTTAGGATAATTTTGGCAACACCCTGTGGCGCTGATCGGTCAAGACATTGGAAGATCGCATTATGTTCGGAATCAACAGGCAGCAATGTCGCGCCCGATGCTTTGGCCGCATCCAACATCAATGCGCCCGCCGAAACAAGCGCCTCCTTATTGGCAAGCGCCACAGATTTTCCACATCTGAGCGCTGCAAGCACCGGCATCATTCCAGCACAGCCAACGATCGCCGCCATCGTCCAATCCGCGTTCATTGCGGCGGCTTCGGCAACGGCATCGCTGCCCGCCGCCACAGCAACGCCACTTCCCGAAAGTGCCGCCTTGAGCGCGGTATATTTATCCGGGTCACCAATCACCGCATAACGTGCGCCGCATTTGCGTGCCACAGCGGCTAGGCCATCGGTGTCCGAATGGGCGGTAAGTGCAACAATTTCAAATGCCTGCGGGTTGCGGTAGATCAGATCAAGGGTTGATGTTCCAATTGATCCCGTTGCGCCGAGAATAGTAACGCTTTTACGTTCATCCGTCATGTCGCGGGCCCCACCGCCACGAGCAACGCAGCAATTGGGGCCGACGTCACGAGACCGTCAAGGCGATCAAGGACACCACCATGACCGGGTAGCAAGGTTCCGCTATCCTTCACCCCTGCCCGCCGCTTCATCCAGCTTTCGAAGAAATCACCTGCCTGAGCAAAAATAGTCAGCAAAGGACTCAAAATCACCAGAGTTTCGGGCAAGCCAACAAATTTGTGAAGCGCAGCGCTGAGCAACAACGCGGCGATCATACCCCCACCAAGCCCGGCCCAAGTTTTGTTCGGACTGATCGATGGAGCAATCTTTGCCCCCCCGATCGCGCGCCCCGCAAAATAAGCGCCGATATCGGTTGCCCAGACAAGCGACAACGCCCAGAAGGCAAGCAACAGCCCATCATCCGGTCGCCCCCGCAGCCAGATCAGCGCGAATGTTGGTATCCCCACATAAAGCAGCCCGGCACCCAGTCGCCAATCACGCGAAACGATCTGCACTGCAATAGCCATGCCGACAAGCGCGCCTGCGGCGAAAAAACCAGCGCCGGCAGCAAGCGGGCTCAACAAACCCAGCGGAATGCAAAGCGCTAACAGTGCAAGCTTGCGGTTCCATTCATTTGTTTTGAGAAGTCCTGCAAATTCGGAGAGCATGATAAGCCCCGCAACCGTGACCAGCACCCAAAACGCAAAGCCACCCAGCCAAAGCTCAACGCCTGCGACGATCACAAGGATTACTCCGACCGCTACACGCTGGAGCAATTCGGACTTAGGGGGCACCTGGGTCGTCACAGTCCACCAAAACGGCGCTGACGCTGAGCAAAATCAGCTATAGCCGCAGCAAGATCATCGCCCCCAAAATCAGGCCAGAGCGTATCGACAAAGAGGAATTCGGTATAGGCAAGCTGCCACATCAGGAAGTTTGACACCCGTTTTTCGCCCGATGTCCTGATAAGCAAATCAGGTGCCGGCCAATCGGCGGTGTAGAGCAGGCCTTCGATCATCTCTGGCGTAATCGTCGCGGGATCGAGAGCTCCTGCGGCTGCGCGCGTCGCCAACTCTCGCGCCGCACCAGCGATTTCGGCATGAGATCCATAATTAAGCGCAATCACGAGTGTCGTGCGCGTGTTCTCAGCAGTACGCGCGCAAGCTGCGTCGATCATCGTCACAAGATCAGGGGCAAGTGCTTTATAGTCACCAATAATCCGCAAGCGGACTCCGTTGGCCGCAAGTTCATCAATATCAGTCTGGATGAAGCGGCGTAGCAGCCCCATCAAATCGCTCACTTCATCAGCGGGCCGCCGCCAGTTTTCAGTCGAAAAGGCGTAAAGTGTCAGCACCTCGATTCCGAGGTTGCCCGCGGCACGAACCGTGTTTCGTGCAGCCTCTATGCCTTTGCGGTGCCCGGCAAGGCGCGGCAAAAATCGCTTTTTTGCCCAACGACCATTGCCATCCATAATGATCGCGACATGGCGCGGCGGGTTTTGAACACCCGCAACAGTGGCTAGGGCGGGCGGGCCGTTCACTTGCCCAGAATTTCCTTTTCCTTGGCTGCCGCAGCGGTATCAATCTCGGAAATCGTCGCATCGGTCATCTTCTGAACCTCAGCCTCGGCGCGTTTGCGATCATCCTCGCTAATTTCTTTTTTCTTTTCATCGGTTTTGAGATCATCATTGCCATCCCGCCTCACATTGCGAACAGCGATTTTCGCCTTTTCAGCATAGCTATGTGCAAGTTTAACGAGCTCTTTACGGCGTTCTTCGGTCAGATCAGGGATTGGCAGACGGATATTCTGTCCGTCGGTAATTGGATTGATTCCAAGCCCGGCGTTGCGGATCGCCTTTTCGACCGGCGTGACGTTTGATTTATCCCAGATTTGTACCGAAAGCATTCTGGGTTCAGGAACTGATACGGTGGCAAGCTGGCTGAGCGGCATCGTTGACCCGTAAACCTCGACCACAATCGGATCGAGCAAGTTGATTGAAGCACGCCCTGTTCTCAACCCGACCAGATCACTTTTGAGCGACTCAACCGCACCGTGCATCCGGCGTTCAAGATCCGCCTTGCTGTAAACTGCCATCAGTTTTGCTCCTCATTATGTACCATTGTTGCGACACCTCCGCCGCCGAGTACAAGCGCAAGATTACCCTGTTCGCGGATGTTGAACACAATGATCGGTATATTATTGTCACGACAAAGCGCTACAGCACTTGCATCCATAACTTTCAAATCATTTGAAAGAACGGTACTAAATCCGAGCTTTTCATAGCGTTTTGCTGTTTTTACTTTTTTGGGATCGGCATCATATACGCCGTCAACGCTCGTGCCCTTGAACAGCGCGTCGCATTTCATTTCGGCGGCGCGTAGCGCGGCACCACTGTCGGTCGTGAAATAGGGGCTACCAACACCGGCGGCAAAAATCACCACTCGCCCCTTTTCAAGGTGGCGCTCAGCACGCCTGCGGATCACAGGCTCACAAACCGCGTCCATCTGGATTGCCGACTGAACGCGCGTATGAACACCGATTTGCTCAAGCGCATTCTGCATTGCAAGCGCATTCATAATCGTCGCGAGCATACCCATATAGTCGGCCTGAGCACGGTCCATGCCCTTCGCAGCACCCGCCATCCCGCGAAAGATATTGCCTCCGCCGATAACCAGGCACAGCTCAAAACCCGAATCCTTGGCTGCCTTTACTTCACGCGCCATGCGCGCAACGGTTTCAGGATCAATCCCGAAATGCCCGTCCCCCATCAATGCCTCGCCCGAAAGCTTCAATAAAATACGTTTGAAGCGTGGCCGGGACATGGTGAAATACTCTCTGTTATATTTGTCTGGCGCGCACCCTAGTGCGGCGCGCCCACGTTGCCAAGAACCCTCTCCCGCTATTGGGAGAGGGTGTTGTTGGGCTTAAACTCCGGCTGCCGCCGCAACTTCGGCCGCAAAATCGCTTTCGGCCTTTTCGATGCCTTCGCCAAGCTGGAAGCGGACATAGTCCACAAGCTTGATTTCAGCACCCGCTGCCTTGCCCGCAGCAGCAACCACATCAGCAATCTTCGTCTTGCCGTCCATCACGAAAAGCTGGTTAAGCAGCGCGTTTTCCTTGACGAACTTGGCCACAGCGCCGTCAACAATTTTGGCAATCACCTCGGCCGGCTTGCCCGATTCTGCGGCCTTTTCAATACCAATCGCCCGTTCGCGCGCGATAACATCGGCAGGAATGCCGCTTTCATCAAGCGCCAGCGGGAAAGCTGCCGCCACATGCATCGCAAGCTGCTTACCAAGTGCCTCAAGCGCTTCGGCGGGTGCTGCACTTTCAAGCGCAACGAGTACGCCGATTTTGCCAAGGCCGGTGGCCGCAGCATTGTGAACATAGGCGACTACCGCGCCTTGACTCACCGACAAACGGCGCGCGCGGCGCAACGTCTGGTTCTCACCAATCGTTGCGATGTTGTTGGTCAGCACTTCTGCAACGCTTTCGCCATTGCCAAAGGGTGAGGCAGCAAGCGCAGCAATATCATCGCCGGTGGTGAGCGCAATGCCGGTTACCGTGGTCACAAAATTCTGGAATTGCGCATTTTTGGCGACAAAGTCAGTTTCGCTATTCACTTCAACCGCAGCACCCGTTGTGCCGTTTACGACGACGCCAACAAGGCCTTCAGCCGCAGTCCGGCTTGATTTTTTCGATGCCGTCGCCAGTCCCTTGGCACGCAGCCAGTCAACGGCAGCTTCCATATCGCCGCCAGTCTCGGTGAGCGCTTTTTTGCAATCCATCATGCCAGCACCGCTGGTTTCGCGCAGTTGCTTGACTGCTGCTGCTGTAATCTCAGCCATGTCGAGATCCTTCTTATTTTGTGTCAGATGTAGCGACGGGGCAGGCGCAATTTGCGCCCTACCCCGTCTGTGTTACAATTGAAGTGCGCCTTAAGCGCTTGCTTCTTCAGCCGTTGGTTCAACCACTGGTGCGGCTTCAACTTCAACCACTGGATCGGCCAATACGGCCTCAGCCACGGGTTCAGCCGCAGCACCCAAATCAATGCCGCGTGCAGCCTGACCTGATTGACCGCCGCGTGTCGCCGCTGCTGCAATCGCATCGCAGTAAAGGCGAATGGCCCGGCTTGCATCATCGTTTGCAGGGATTGGAAACGCGATGCCATCGGGCGAAACATTTGAATCAAGGATGGCGACAACGGGAATGCCAAGAACATTAGCTTCCTTGATCGCGAGTTCCTCCTTGTTCGCGTCGATTACGAACATCACGTCAGGGATGCCACCCATATCGCGAATACCGCCAAGCGAAAGCTCAAACTTGTCGCGCTGACGCGTCAGTTGGAGAACTTCCTTCTTGGTAAGGCCGGTCGTGTCGCCCGCAAGCTGCTCTTCCATTGCCTTGAATTTCTTGATCGAGCCCGAAATCGTCTTCCAGTTGGTGAGCATACCGCCCAGCCAACGGTGATTGACGAAATGATGGCCAGAGGCGCGCGCTGCATCGGCAATCGGGTCTTGCGCCTGACGCTTGGTGCCAACAAACAGCACCTTGCCACCACGCGCCGCCGAAGCCGACACGAAATCAAGTGCGCGCGCAAACAGCGGCACAGTTTGCGAGAGATCAAGGATGTGAATCCCGTTACGATCGCCAAAAATATAAGGCTTCATTTTTGGATTCCAGCGATGTGTCTGGTGTCCAAAGTGCGCGCCAGCTTCCAAAAGCTGGTGCATAGTGACAGTCGGAGCCGCCATAGGATAGTTCCTTTCCGGTTAGTCCACTGGGCAGCGAGAATGAAGCCCCCCTGACTTGACCAAGGACAAAGCTTCACACCGGTTTATGATGCCACCCATGCGGGATTGAGC
>JBBTEI010000059.1:0-35807 GCA_038042405.1 Pseudomonadota bacterium | reverse complement strand
ACAAGCCGCACAAAACGCCCGTGATACATATTTCGGATTCACAGCCGGGGGGTAGGGCCGCCATCATCCTCGCGTAGGCGGACGTCGCCCCTTGCCAACATGCCATCTGTCTGGCTACCAATGGCTATGCAGACTGACATAGAAATATCGAACGCGGCGACGCTTTTGCCTATCGCTGAAATCGCCCGCAAATTCGGCATCTCGGGGGCTGCGGTTGAACCTTATGGCCATTACAAGGCCAAGCTTGCACTTCCGCCCGCGTCCGGTGCGCCGCTGGGCAAGCTGATCCTTGTTACCGCGATCAACCCGACACCTGCGGGTGAAGGCAAGACGACTACGTCGGTCGGCCTTGCTGACGCGCTCAACCGGATTGGCCGAAAGGCGGTGCTTGCACTGCGCGAACCTTCGCTTGGGCCGTGTTTTGGCACCAAGGGTGGGGCGACAGGCGGCGGCTATGCCCAGGTCGCGCCGATGGAGGATATCAACCTCCATTTTACCGGCGATTTTCACGCAATCACGGCGGCGCATAATCTGCTTTCGGCGATGATCGACAATCATATTTATTGGGGCAATGCGCTCGATATTGATGTGCGGCGAATCGTCTGGCGGCGGGTGATGGATATGAATGATCGCGCGCTGCGTGATATCGTCCAATCGATCGGCGGCGTTGCCAACGGCTATCCGCGCGAAAGCGGGTTTGATATTACCGTGGCCTCCGAAGTGATGGCGATTTTCTGTCTGGCGCAGGATTTGCCCGATCTTGAAGAGCGGCTCGGGCGGATCGTTGTCGCTTACACCCGCAACCGCACGCCCGTCACCGCGCGAGACTTAAAGGCTGACGGCGCGATGGCGGTTCTGCTTGCTCAAGCAATCAAGCCCAATCTTGTCCAGACGCTTGAGGGCAATCCCGCCATCCTCCACGGCGGGCCGTTCGCCAATATCGCACATGGCTGTAATTCGGTCATCGCAACCAAGGCCGCACTTGATCTGGGCGATTATGTCGTGACCGAGGCTGGCTTTGGTGCCGATTTGGGGGCCGAGAAATTCTTCGATATCAAATGCCGCCAAGCGGGCCTCTCGCCCAGCGCCGCCGTGATCGTCGCCACCGTCCGTGCGCTCAAAATGAACGGCGGCGTGGCCAAGGCCGATCTTGCCGGCGAAGATGTCGAGGCGGTGCGGCGCGGCAGCGTCAACCTGATCCGCCATATCGAGAATATCCGCCAATTCGGGGTGCCTGCGGTCGTCGCGATCAACCACTTTATGGCTGATAGCGATGCCGAAATCGCCGTCATCCGCGAAGCGGCCGCTGCGCATGGCTGCGAAGCAATTATCTGCCGCCACTGGGCCGATGGCGGTGCCGGCGCAGAAGATTTGGCACATGCGGTGATAAAGCTGGCAGACGGTGCCGGTGCGCAATTTGCCCCGCTCTACGATGACAGCGAAACATTGTTTGACAAGATCAACATCATCGCCACACGCATTTACCGCGCAGCCTCGGCCGTTGCCGATCCAAGCATATTGCGTCAGCTCGAAACATGGGAAAAGGCAGGCTATGGCCATCTGCCCGTCTGCATGGCCAAAACCCAATATAGCTTTTCAACCGACCCCGGCCTGCTCGGCGCGCCAACCGGGCATATCGTGTCGGTGCGCGAAGTGCGGCTATCGGCAGGTGCGGGCTTCGTCGTCGCAATCTGCGGAGAGATTATGACGATGCCCGGCCTCCCCCGCGTTCCGGCCGCCGAAACAATCCGGCTTGATCACGAAGGGAGGATCGAAGGGCTGTTCTAGGGCTACTTACCCTGACTGCGCCAGCGCTTGATAACGCGTGTGATGATTTCATCCTCGCCGCCAACTTGCTGCCAAAGCTGCGTGAAAACCGGATCGCTTGAGGCCGGACGTTTGTTCGCCTCCAGATCATCCATCGCGACGCGGATCGGGATGCTGACACCCTCGCCGCAAACGATGCACTCACGGTTGCGAAGCGCGGGAATGGTATCGAGGAAGCCGCGCGCGCCTTCGGGCATCGCCGCCTTCACAAAGGCTTGGTCACGTTCGTTATTAAGCCGCATCGCGATGATCGTGCCGCACTGTGAAAGCACACCTTCGGCCAGATCGGATGGGCGTTGCGTAATCAGGCCAAGCGAAACGCCGTATTTCCGGCCTTCTTTGGCAATCCGGCCAAGGATTTTGCCAACTGAACTTTTATGGGCATTGCGCTCGGAAGGAACATAACGATGCGCCTCTTCGCAGACGAGCAAAATCGGGCGTTGCGGCTCATTGCGCGACCAGATGGCGTAATCGAACACCATCCGGCTCAGCACCGCAACAACAACAGAGGTGATATCCGAAGGCACGCCCGAAACGTCGATGATCGAGATTGGCTTGCCGTCGCCGGGCAAACGGAATATCCGCGCAAGGAAGCTCGCCATCGAATCCGCGACCATCATGCCCGAAAACATGAAGGTATAGCGTGGATCGGATTTGATCTCCTCAATCTTGGTTTTAACCCGCATGTAGGGCGCATTTTCACCCGTCTTATCCAGCTTACCCATCTCGGCCTGGATGATCGAAGTAAGGTCGGACAACAGATATGGCACTGGAGAATCGACCGTCAGCTTGGCGATCCCTTCGGCAACGCGGCTCTTGGTGCGTGCGGCGAGCAAAGCTTTCGACAGAATGTCGGCATCAATCTGCCGTTCATTGCCTTCGGTCGAAAGGAACACTTCGCAATGTTCCTCAAAGTTCATCAGCCAATAGGGCATTGCCAGATTGCTGACATCGAACAGCGCGCCATTGGTTTTGAAGGCCGCCGAATATTCGCCGTGCGGATCGATCATGACGATATGACCCTGCGGCGCAAGCTCACAAATCCGGTGGAGAATCAGCGCCGCCGAAGTCGATTTACCCGTACCCGTCGAACCAAGCAGCGCGAAATGCTTGCCCAGCATCGCATCAACATTGAGTGCACCGCGCACATCCGAGGTTGGATAGACCGTGCCGATTTCGATATTGGCATGATTATCCGATGCGTAAAGCTGGCGCATATCTTCGGAAGATGCAGCATAAACCAGATCATCCGGGCGCGGGTAGCGCGTGACACCGCGACGGAAGTTATAGATTTTGCCCGTCAGGCGCTCCTCATCACCTTCCCCCAGAAAGTCGATCATCGCAACAACATAGCCCGGTGTGTCAAAGCTTTTTGCCAGCGTGCGGACGTTGGCGATCAGCCAAGTCGATCCAACCTTCACCTTGATCTGGCTACCAACCTGACCAGCGGCCGCCAGACTGGGGTCGCTCGCCGAAGAGAGCATTGTCATCGTTTCCGAATTGAGCAGCACACGTGAAGCCGAACCCGAAATATCAAGGACAGAACCAATCTCGACAATCCGCGACACGGGCTGGAAGCGTAGATCGGACGCATTGGCAGGCTCATATGGCTGCTCAAACGGCTGGCTTGACTGAAAATCCATTGTTGCTCCTGTCAGGTCAAAACGTGCGAGACCACAGGAGGCTGATTAACTCAGGAGTATTAAAATCGCTTGAAGATCGCGCTCGCGGCGAATCCGAATGCAAGCGAGAGCCCAACTGCCGCCAACCCGTAGGTAAAAGGCGCAGTCTCGGCTGCCCGGGCAACAAACCGTTCGAACCCCAATTTACGGATTTCAACATCGCGCGTCGCCGCCGCGATAATCTTGCCGTTGCGGATGAGAAACGTCTCCGCAACATAGCGTCCCGTCGGCACCCGCGCCGGAATATAGAGGCGTGCCCGATAGAGCACCCCCTTGGTAATTTCGACCGAGCCCGGCCGGTCGGCAAAAAGTTCAGTCTTCTGGCGCAACGCGATCAGACCATTTTCGAAGCGGCGCTGGCGCTCAGGCGATTCAGCCTCGCTGGGCGAAAGCTGGATATTGCCAAGACCCAACTCGTAGATCGCCGACGTCCGTTCGTCGATCAGCTTCTCAAGCGGGCGCGATGTGGCAATTGCATAATAGCCGGGAACCGATTGAAACCGGGTGCTGTCGGCGTTTGCCCAGATCAAACCGAACAGCTTTCGTTTTTCGCGCAGAATCATCGATGTCGTCGGCCCGCGCAGTACAACCGCAATATCAGCATCGCCCGTCGGTGCCTGGCCATCGGGGTACAAAATTGCACCGAACAGCAGCAGTTCGGCTCCGGTGAAGCTGTAAACGATATCAACCTCGCGTTGCGAAACATCAGGCACCAACACCGGCTCCCGCGCAGCCGTAAGGCCGAACAGCATGACCACCAGAAACAAGGCGCGGATCATGACAGCATATCAATCGTAAATACATCGCTTGGCCGAAAACTGAGCCCAAGCAACATGCGTAACGCGACAGCGAGAACGATTACCGCAAGCAGCATCCGCAGTTTTTGCGGTTGGAGCTTTGCGGCAAGCCGTGTCCCAAACTGCGCGCCGATTACGCCACCGATCAACAACAGACCCGCAAGAACAATATCAACAGCTTGCGTCGTCAGCGCATGGACCATTGTCGTGAACGCGGTGACGACAACAATCTGGAGGAGTGATGTACCGACCACAACGCGCGTCGCCATGCCAAGCAAATATATCATCGCTGGCACCATGATGAACCCGCCGCCAACCCCGAGCAGCACCGTCATGATCCCCGTTACAAAGCCGAGCATCAATGGAGCAAGCGGTGACACATAGATACCCGATTTGTAGAAACGCCAGCGCAGCGGCAGGCTTGCAATCAAGGGATGATGGTTGCGGCGTCGCGGCGCAAGCGCCTGACCACTGCGGGCGGCGACAATGTCACGCCAGGCGTCGCGTGCCATCAGCGATCCGATCCAACCGAGCAGAATTACGTAAAGGATGGAAATTGCCGTATCGATCTGACCCAAGCTACGCAGCAGTTCAAATATGCCCGCGCCCGCCAATGCGCCAATCAATCCACCGACCGCAAGAAACGCCCCCATCGGAATGTCAACGCCGTCGCGCTCAAAATGTGCAAGTAGGCCTGATACGCTCGCGCCTGTCACTTGCGTTGCCGCTGATGCCGCCGCGACCGCTGGAGGAATGCCGTAAAAAATCAGAAGCGGCGTCGTCAAAAACCCGCCGCCAACGCCAAACATGCCCGACAGCAAACCAACCCCGCCGCCAAGCAGGATCATCGCCAGCGCATTGATCGACATATTCGCAATTGGGAGATAGATTTGCATGAGCACCACCTTCTAACGTGGAGATGCCACCGGGGAAACCGGCGAATCCACAATTACCCCGAAGGACTATGCGCACCGATTCAGAAATCAGCTCCAATTGAAACTGCCGGGCCAGAGGCAGGGCGCGCATGGCCCGCAACACGCCAACGATATTCCGCTGAAACGCGCAGGTTTGTTGATCCCAGCCGCTGTTTGACTGCGACGATCGGCCCAACATCAATCCTCGCAACATGAGGCTGCGCCGCACCCCACAGCCCGGCACCAAGGCGAAGGCCGGTATGATTACTGTCAAACAAGGCCCGTTCGATCCGCAAGCTGCCATCAATGAAGCCATCTTTTTGCGCAAATCCAACAATCCCCCCTTGGGCATAGCCGGACAGGCTTGCTTTACTGCCGAGCTGTTTGTCATCAAAACCGCCTGCTGCAATCACAGCGAAAGCATTCCGTCCTCCCCTGTCAAACGCAACACGCCGCTCTAAAATCAGCTCAACCGGCAACAGTTTGACCGGGCGGACTCCCAAACCGATCCCTGCCTCGTGGCCTAGCCTTTGGTCAAGCGGTGTTGACGCCCTCAAATTAAGCGTAACCGGCAACTGCTGGCCAATACGCAAAAGGGGCTGCTGAAAACGAACGCCTGCTTGACTTGCGCCTAGTTGGCCGTTGGTTGCCAAATTTGCGCCAGATCCGACTGGCCTAAGTATCGCCCATGCAGACACGTTGAGATTAATTAACCGACGCGGACGGGGAGAATCGTCTAGCGGGACTTCTGATAAGCGCGACGGCACCGCTAATAATGGCCGCGCCAGCACACCCGGACGAGTGGGCGCAGTCTGCTGCACGTCAGCGGATTCCTGAGCAATTGTCTTGCTCACCCCAGTTATTGCGACCTGTACCTCTGACTTTGTTTTATCAAGTCGAATTTTGATGTTACGGAGTGTGCGCCGCGCCATTGCGGACTGCATAATTGCACGATTTTCTGCAACCGCTGTGGTAATTGACAAAGCAGCTTCGGATTGGCCCACAATCGGTCGCGTCACCGGCGCTGAAATTTCAGCGCTGGTTGACATCAGCACAAAGGAAGTACGCAAGCCAACCCACCCAAAAACGATGAGCGCCGTTGCGCGAAGTGCTCGGTTCATCTGCATTATCCGAGGTGATTGCCACTAGGGAATTTATGTGCGGTTTTATCCCACACCGGCCTTTGCCCTTTGGCAATACCCCAATATTGGATGACAGCCCGCCGCGCAGCCATAATAGCAATGACATTGCCGACAAGCGTCCGCGGTATCGATATCAGGCCTTCGCGCCAGCCATAAAGCTGCGCCACAAAATAGGCGCGCATCGCCATCCGCCAAAACAGGAGTAAGATATTAACCGCAATTAGGGTCTCCGTTGCGGTGCCAACCATTTCGGGCCGCGAGCCTGTGAACAGCCCGACAGTCCATAATATGGCCAGCAGAAACGCAGCCAGATATGCCGACGTCAGGATCACTGCTGCCATCACAGCACGGCGATCACGTAGTCGCATCCAACATTCAGATACACCCTGCCCCCACCCAAGCCGATCCCAACCTGCAAGAACGATGCCCGTGATCCAACGGGTCTTCTGCCGCACGGCTGTTTCGAGAGTAGTCGGAAAATGGGCCTTGGTTGCCGCCACACCCGATCCACCATGCTGAGAGAGCCGAACAAAAATGGTCTTTTCGCCAAGCGCATGGAGACGCAGACCAAGCTCATAATCTTCCGTCAGACTGTCCACATCGAACGGGTTGCCGCCACGGTCCTGCGCCAGCCTCATCAACGCATCAAAACGCACCGCACAGCCTACACCTGCCGCTGGCACGCCAGCACCCAAGAATTCACGGACTACGAGCGTCTTGCCGTGTGCTTCAGCAAACTCGTCGCAGTAATGCCCACTAATCCAGCGGCTTGTCAGATCAACAATCGGAACAACGGGAAGCTGCACCAGCGCGTTTGTTTCAACAAGCCGATCAAATATAATGAGTTCGTCAGGGCTGACCAGATCTTCAGCATCGTGGAGAACCACAGCCTTATAACTTACCTCGTTGAGCAGTTGCTGGGCGTTCAGTGCGTGCCACAGCGTGTTGAGGCAGTCCGCCTTAGTCGTTGGCCCATCATCACCGCAAATAACCAAACGGATAGCGGGGTGGGCAACCGATTCTACTGCCAGAATCGTCGCTTGATCGTTGGGGTAGCAGCCGACAAAGATCGTGTACTTTGCACCGCGATAGCGCGCCGTGGTCGCCGCGAGCATTGCGGCTATTACGGTTGACTCATCCCAAGCGGGTATGAAAACCGCAAGATGCCCGGGGCTGCGCGGTGAACTGATCGTCTTACTCGTGGCGCGGGCGAATTTGGGATACACGAACAATTTTCGCCAT
The DNA here is from genome assembly GCA_038042405.1 of Pseudomonadota bacterium. Taxonomy (GTDB): domain Bacteria; phylum Pseudomonadota; class Alphaproteobacteria; order Sphingomonadales; family Sphingomonadaceae; genus Aquisediminimonas. The sequence goes on along the minus strand of JBBTEI010000059.1, from coordinate 28,203 downwards.
ATCTGCCGCACTATCCAAATTAGATCGACCATCAGTTCGTCAACGCCGCCAATCAGGAAGCCAACCGCCGCGAACAGCACAAGCTCATTGCACGCAGTTGCAAGGCATATGATGAGCAAATTCAAATTTCGACGCCAGATCTAGAGCCTATCCCTTCACCCGCTATTTAGACACATCTTGCCCAAAGACTGTACGCATCCGCGCCGAGATCATCGACTTTCGGAAGGGATCGTTTTCCGACTCTGAGCGATCAAGTGGGCCGGGCCGATCCCAATCTCCTTCTGGACGAATGAGCGTCATCGGATCATTCATGAGGCTGATCGCTTCTTTGAGCTGCTCGCAATCAAGCTCCAACTCTGCATATTTTATATTTGCAAACGCAAATTCGGGCCTTTTGTCACGCCGAACGAAGCCGAACATCTTCCAAAAGGATACCAGATCCAGCCGCGCGTGACCGTAAATCTTTGTATAGCCTTTCTTCTGACAATGATTGATCGCTTGTCGCGCGAGCACAAATGCAAGTCGGCTACCGCGATAATCCGGGCGAACCGCCAATCTTTCTATTTTGGCGAATGAAGCAAAAAATCGCAGTCGGACACAGCCAGCGGGATCGCCATTGACATACCCAATTATATGAGTCGCACAGAAATCATTGCCATCAAATTCTTCTGAATAATGGCAACATTGCTCTGCTATATAAGTAGCCGAGCGCACCGAAATAACCTGTGACATATCTTCAAATGTGCGAGCAATTTTTGTTTTTATATTTTTTCTAGTTGGACTAGATTCTATCTTTCTCTGGGGAAAAATTACCGTCAACCCCGGCCTGCAGGATGGAAAATATTGGGTGGCATCGGTAAACCCTATCCCTTTGCAAAGGCGTTGCGAATGATCACTAATTGAGCGCGTAAACAGCGAACATCCACCGGATGCAATCTCGTCAAACAAAGCGGCAACTGCTCCGATGGCTCTCCCAAAGTTTGAAGGCATGTAAACCAACCAGATATATACAGCAGCGGGTGCCTCACCTACTCGTGCAATCCATTCAGGATCAGGGCAAAACCCATCAAAACTTCCATTCGCTATCGCTTCGGCACCTAGCGCGTTTAGTGGGAGATAGGCGACCAAGCCGGAAGGTTTTTGCGTCGTATCGCTTGATTGCAGCATACGCAAAACATAGGGATTGCGCGATACAACCGCCTGAATGCTAGCATCGCTGGCAAGTACTAATGTTGATCGAAGCTGATCAATAATAGGCTTGACTTCGTTCCAATCGGCCTTTGCCAGCGTAAGGCCTGATCTAGCAGCATGGGCAACACAACGGTCGACCTTGGACGAAAAAGCAATATTGCGAATTCTGGTGTCATCCCGCTTGTGATCAACATACTGCATTGAAGCACCCCCTGATTTTGGTTAATGATATCTTCATGGTCACGAGACACCTTATACTAGACTCCCGTCAAAATTTTGTTGACACCCAAAAAAAAGAACGGGGTGTTCGGAAAATTGAACACAATGTCCTTTTTGAACGACTGGATGGTGTTCATTGGGATGACTTGCATCTCATTAAGACGGTTGCCGTGGTAGAAAGCTTTAGGCAAGCCGCGATTAAATTGGGATGTTCGGTAAATACGGTGCGTTCCCGCGTCGAACGTCTTGAAAAGGCGCTCGGCACGACCCTGTTCAAACGCTCTCGTGAAGGAATAGCGCTGTCCGAAGATGGGCTAGCCATTCTCGACGTAGCGATGGAAATGCAGTCTTTTAGCACGCGGTTGCAGCGGGGCACTGGCAACAATATTGTCGTCCAGCAAGGCGAGCTAAGAATTTCATGCACCGAAGGCGTTGGCTCATATTGGTTGACCCCGCGTATAAACGATTTGCATGATCGGCTTCCTAGCCACGTCATCGTCCTCGACAATGATTTTGATCAACATCGGATTCATTCACCTGATTATGACATCCGCATCGGCTTTGCAAAGCCGACCGATCCAGAGGCAATCGTCAAGAAACTGGCCACTGTCCATCAGATGCTTTTTGCCAGCGAGGCCTATGTTGCCAAACACGGAATGCCGACGTCGATCAACGATGTGCGCGACCACCGGCTTGTCCTGCTGAGCGCACCGGGCGTTAAATCCGATGCTGTCAGCTTGTTCTTTGGCGAAGATGGTGCGCGTCAATTGGTCACCGCTCGATTTAACACTGGCCATTCGCTGCTCGGGGCGATTGCGGGCGGCATCGGCATCGGCGCATTGCCAACCTATGCAGGAGCGATTTCAGCGCGGCTTATCCCGCTCGATGTTCCGGTTACGCTGAAATTTGAATTGTGGCTCTCCTTTGATCGTTCCGGTGCCAATTCCATCCCGGTTCGTGAAGCAATTAACTGGGCACATCGCTGCTTTGACCAAGCGCGCTATCCTTGGTTTGCCGATGACTTCATCCACCCGCGCGCATTTGAGGATCAGTTGGCAAATGAGCGTCGCAACCATCACCTGATCTGGTGATCAGACTGCGTCAATAACAAGCAGCGGTTGCGTCCCGCCAAATCCTGAAAGCAGCGCGCGGCCAACCCAGTCTCAAGCGCCAGCGCCGAAACCACCTCAGCCTGCTCAGCACCAATCTCAAGCGCGACGATCGCACCCGGCTCCATCAACCGCGCAAACTGCGGCATCAAACGCCGGTAATCTTCCAGACCGTCCCCACCGGCAAATAGCGCCGAGGCTGGCTCATAATCCGCAACCTCAGCAGCGAGTATTGTGCCGCTTTCGACATAGGGCGGATTGCAGAGGATCAGGTCAAAGCGCTCGTCCAGCCCCTCCCCCCAATCGCCAAGCGCAAAAGCTGCACGATCAGTAAGGCCGAGACTTTTGGCATTGGCAACGGCCACCGCGAGTGCCGCCTCGGAGGCATCAACCCCTGCCCCGCTGGCACCTGTCCATTCGCTCAGTGCCGCCAGCAACAGCGCGCCCGAGCCAGTGCCAAGATCAAGCACGCGCTTCGGGCCTGCGTTCCCAAAGTGACCAACCGCCGCCTCAATCAGCGTCTCACTGTCAGGGCGGGGGATCAACACAGCGGGCGATACATTGAGAGAAATCGTCCAGAAATCGCGAGTTCCTGTGATGTACGCGACGGGTTCAGACGCCATCCGTCGCGCAAGCAAAGCGTCAAACTCCGCTGGCACTTCATCGCCCAACCGCGAAAGCAGCATCGCCTCGCGCGAGACGCCAAGCGCATATGCCATTAGCAGTTCCGCATCGAGCCGTGCGGTATCGCTAACCCCGCCTAACCGCCGCGCCGCATCCGCCAGACAACCACGCACATCATTCATCCGCCGCCGCCAACCGCGACGCCTCATCCTCTGAAATCAGCGCACCGATCAGTTCCTCCATCGCGCCCTCAAGAATTTCGGGGAGGCGGTGGAGCGTCAGGTTGATCCGGTGATCAGTCACGCGGCCTTGTGGGAAATTATAGGTGCGGATGCGCTCGCTGCGGTCACCCGAGCCGACCATCGCCTTGCGATTGCCCGCGCGTTCACTGTGGAGCCGTTCACGCTCAAGCTCATACAGCCGCGTCCGCAACACGCGGAGAGCCTTGGCCTTATTCTTATGCTGCGATTTTTCATCTTGCTGGATGACGACAAGGCCCGAAGGAATATGGACGATCCGCACCGCAGAGTCAGTTGTGTTGACTGACTGCCCACCAGGGCCGGACGAGCGGTAAATATCAATCCGCAAATCCTTGTCATCAATCTGGACATCAACTTCCTCAGCCTCTGGCAAAACCGCAACGGTCGCGGCGGAGGTGTGAATGCGCCCCCCGCTCTCAGTTACTGGAACACGCTGAACACGGTGAACACCGCTTTCAAATTTCATCCGTGCAAACACGCCTTTGCCGGTGACGCTTGCGACGACTTCCTTATAGCCCCCCATTTCGGCGCTGCTGGCGGAGATGAGTTCAACCTTCCAACCCTGCCCTTCGGCGTAACGCTGATACATGCGGAACAGATCGCCTGCGAATAGCGCCGCCTCATCGCCGCCCGTTCCTGCGCGCACTTCAAGCATTGCGGAGCGTTCGTCAGCGGCATCTTTGGGGAGCAGCGAGAGCGCCAGCGCACGCTCGGCGGCGGGGAGTGTTTCGCGGATCGCCTGCGCTTCTTCGGCGGCCATATCACGCATTTCGGGATCGTCGGCCATCGCCTCAAGATCAATCAGTTCGGCGCGGAGCCGCTGCAATTCCGCCGCCGCGACAGCAACCGGCTCAACCTCGGCATATTCCTTCGACAGAGCAACAAACTTATCCGCCGCAAGATTGCCCGTGGCAAGCATCGCCTGCACCTCATCGCGCCGCGCGAGGAGTGAGGCAATGCGTTGGGGGGAAATGGTACTCATAGTCTTTAATCGATTCTCTCAATCAATGGAGGCACAGTTCACACTGTACAATGCCCTAGTTTTCCTTTGTTTTTCGACTCGGCATTGAGTGGCAAAATCGATCATAGAGTATATTGTAGCGTTTATGCGGCGTGTAGGACAGCAGGCTTTCCATCACTCTGAAACGAGTTCCGCTTCACCGTGAACGCCGCTAATACAAACATCATGACCAAGCAACCGTGCGTCTACGTCCTGACCAGCCAACCACGCGGCACGCTTTATATCGGCGTGACATCTAACATTGAAAGGCGGATATTTCAGCATCGCGCGAAAACGATCAAAGGCTTTAGCGCGCGCTATGCGACATATCGACTTGTTCGCTATGAGATGTTTGAGGATATGACGAATGCGATCAAACGCGAAAAGCAGTTGAAAAACTGGCACCGCGATTGGAAGCTTAACCTCATAGAGACTCAGAATCCGCATTGGGATGATTTGGCAATTGGTTTGGGATTTGACCCTTTGCCGCCTTACAAGAAATCGTCACCCTGAACTCGTTTCAGGGTCTATCTCACAACAGGGGAAAGCGGGGTTTGTGGAGAGATGGATGCTGAAACAAGTTCAGCATGACGGGAGTCTAATTTCACATCCTTTCCCTATTTCTGTCAATTTCGAGGTCACACCAAATTTTTGTTCGAGCATTTGGAACAAAACAGCCTCAAAATTGCTGTTATCATCTAACCCTATCCCCGGTAAAATACGAAGAATTGCAGCATCATTTCGTCCCACGAGTTCATCATCAAGAACCAGGACATAGCCCGACATAAGCTTACGAGCCTTATCGAACCGCTTCTTGCGTGAGCCAGTCGCTAACATTTCGCAGGAAACCCCATTTCTGCGCAATTCAGTAGCTAGCTTAATACCTAAGCATTCAAGATCATCCGATTCGACGACAATCGCTGCGTCGGGAGTCTCACGTTTCCAGATCGGGTTCAAAAGGGTGGGGCGGCCCACCATCATCCCCAACCGCTCAATGCCAGCAGCCCAACCAACCGCCGGAGTATGCGGCCCGCCAAGTGTCTCGATCAGCCCGTCGTAACGTCCGCCGCCAAGCACCGTCCCCTGTGCCCCCAGACGATCAGTCACGAATTCAAATGCGGTGTGGCGGTAATAATCAAGCCCGCGCACCAGTCGTGCGTCGCGCGTCCATTTGACGCCTGCTGCGTCCAATCCGCTCGTCACGCTGTCAAAGAAATCGCGCGCTTCGTCGGTCAGGAACATATCAATGTCGGGCGCGGCGTCGGCAACGGGTCTGTCGCGCGGGTCTTTGCTATCGAGGATGCGCATCGGGTTCACTGCTAGCCGCGTCAGGCTGTCTTCGGACAGTTCCCCCCGGTGCGCCTCAAAATGCTCGATCAGCGCGGCGCGCCATGCCGCGCGTGATCCGCCGTCGCCTAGCGTATTGAGCTTGAGCGTGATCCCGTCATCAATCTTCAACTCCTTGAGCAATTGATCGGCAAAGCAGAGTAGCTCAACGTCCGCCGCTGGCTCCCCTGCGCCAATCACCTCAGCATCAAGTTGATGAAACTGGCGGAAGCGGCCCTTTTGTGGGCGTTCATAGCGGAAGAGCGGGCCGTGCGTCGCGACTTTTAAGGGTGCATATTGTTGCCAACCTTCGGTCAGATAGGCGCGGCAAATCCCCGCTGTGAACTCAGGCCGCAGCGTGAGGCTATCCCCGCCGCGATCCTCGAAACTGTACATTTCCTTTGAAACAACGTCAGTGCTTTCGCCGAGCGAGCGGGCAAATACCGCCGTCGCCTCAAACACTGGCACCTCAATCCGCTTGAAACCGTAAAGCCTGCGCACCCGGTCAAACGTCTCAACCACATGGTGAAAACGGTCTGCCTCTTCGCCAAGCATACTCTGGGTGCCGCGTATCGGGCGGGGTGTTTCAATCTTTGCCATGGTGCGACGCCCTATAGCCACTGGACGCCCCGCGCAATTCGCGTCATGAAACGGCAACGATAATTTTAATGGGGGATTCGATGCTGCGCCACGCCCTTGCGCTCGTTTTACTTGCCACGCCTGCACTTAGCCTTGCTGCCGAAGATATCGATGCCGGTGGCAATGGCCGTTCCGCAATGCCGATTCCGGTGGCGAAGGAAGGTGCTTATCCCGGCACGATGCTCCTCAACATTGATGCGACTGATCTTGATCGTGCGATTTTCAAGATGACGCAGACAATCCCGATTACGCAGGGCGGCGCGATGACCTTGCTCTTCCCCAAATGGCTACCGGGCAATCACGCCCCGCGCGGTGAGATTGAAAAGCTCACTGGACTGACGATCAAGGCTGGCGGCAAGGCACTGATCTGGAAACGTGATCCGGTGGACGTCTACGCATTCCACATCACCGCGCCAGCAGGTGCCCGCGCGCTTGATCTGTCATTCCAGTTTATTTCGGCGAACGACGGCGATCAGGGCCGGATCGTGATGACGCAGGAGATGATGAACCTCCAGTGGAATAATATGTCGCTATATCCGGCGGGTTATTACACCAACGCCATTCCGGTTTCAGCGACGGTTAAATATCCGCCGGGCTGGAAAGCCGCGACGGCGGTGCGCCCGGTCAAGACGGTTGGCGATACGGTGACGTACGAAACAGTACCATATGAAACGCTGGTCGATTCGCCTGTGTTTGCGGGCAAATATTTCCGCAGCGAACCGCTTGGCGATAATGTTACACTGAATATTGTGGCGGATGCGGCCAAATATCTGAGCATCAAACCTTACCAGCTTGAGGCGCATAAGCGGCTCGTCACCCAGGCGGTCAAATTGTTCGGCACGCGCCAATTTGACCGCTACGACTTCCTGCTTTCGCTGACTGACCGGATGGGCGGGATTGGCCTTGAGCACCACCGCTCTTCCGAAAACGGTGTGAACCCGGAATATTTCACCGAGTGGGACGGCGGCCCCGGAAGACGCAATCTGCTGCCGCATGAATTCACGCATAGCTGGAACGGCAAGCATCGGCGGCCTGCGGGTCAGATTGTCCCCGATTACCGCACCCCGCTGATCAACGATCTGCTGTGGGTGTATGAGGGACAGACGCAGTTTTGGGGTTATGTGCTCGGCGCACGTTCGGGGCTATTCAGCAAGCAGGAAACGCTTGACGCGCTCGCGGGCATTGCGGCGGGTCTCGACATCCGCCGCGCGCGCGATTGGCGCAGCCTTGATGACACCACTTATGATCCGGTGATTTCCGCGCGCCGCCCCAAGGGCTGGGTAAGCTGGCAGCGGAGCGAAGATTATTACAATGAAGGCCTACTGATCTGGCTTGAAACCGACGCGATCATTCGTGAACGCAGCAAGGGTGCCAAATCGATGGACGATTTCGCGCGGAGCTTCTTTGGCACGAAGGAAGGCGATTACAGCGCCAATCCTTATGATTTTAAGGAGCTTGTCCGTACACTCAACGGCGTTGTGTCCTATGATTGGGACGCTTTCCTGACCAAGCGGTTGACCGAGAAAGCCGCGACGGCTCCGCTGAACGGCCTTACCCAAGGCGGTTACCGCTTGGCCTTTGGCGAAGAGCCTACCGCGCAGTTCAAGGACGGCGAAAAACGATCAAACGAAATCAACCTCAGCTACTCGCTTGGCGCGACGGTTGCTAAAAACAAACTGACTAGCGTCATCTGGGATGGCCCGCTGTTCAATGCCGGAATGGTGATTGATACCGAGATCATAGCGGTCAACGGGATGGCCTATACCGATGAAGGGATCAAGGAAGCGATCACGGCGGCAAAGGGCACGGCCATGCCGATCCGCCTGATCGTCAAAAACGGTGATCGCGTGCGTGAGGTTTTGGTGCCCTATTACGGCGGGCTGCGTTACCCCCGGCTTGAAAAGATTGGCACGGCTGACGGCGGATTGGATATGCTGCTCAAGGCAAAATGAAGGCAAAAGAAAAGCGCCCGGAGTTTCCCCCGGACGCTTTTTCTTTAACGCTGATCCTTTTGATCAGTAGCTGTAATACATATCAAATTCGACGGGCGCTGGCGTCATTTCCCAGCGGGCATTTTCTTGCCATTTGAGTTCGGCATAGCTTTCGATCTGATCCTTGCTGAACACATCGCCCTTGAGCAGGAAGGCATGATCGGCCTCAAGTGCTTCAAGTGCCTCGCGGAGTGAACCGCAGACGGTTGGCACTTGCGCCAATTCCTCAGGCGGCAGATCATAGAGATTCTTATCCATCGCGTCGCCGGGGTGGATTTTATTCTCAATCCCGTCGAGCCCGGCCATAAACAGTGCCGCGTAGCAGAGATAAGGGTTGGCCATCGCATCAGGGAAGCGTACTTCGACGCGCTTGGCCTTGGCACCCGTTCCGTAAGGAATCCGGCATGAGGCCGAGCGGTTTCGCGCCGAGTAAGCGAGCAGCACGGGTGCTTCATAGCCGGGCACCAGCCGCTTGTAGCTGTTGGTGGTCGGGTTGGTGAAGGCATTCAGCGCCTTGGCATGTTTGATGATGCCGCCGATGAAATAGAGGCACATATCGGATAAACCAGCATAGCCATTACCTGCGAACAGCGGCTTATCCTTCGCCCAAATCGAAAGATGGGTGTGCATGCCCGAGCCATTATCTTCCTTGATCGGCTTTGGCATGAAGGTCGCGGTTTTGCCGTAGGCGTGGGCGACTTGGTGGACGACATATTTATAGATTTGCATCCGGTCAGCCGTGGTCGTCAGCGTGCCAAAGGTCAGGCCAAGCTCATGCTGAGCGGCGGCAACCTCATGGTGATGCTTATCGCATGGCAGACCCATTTCGAGCATCGTCGAGACCATCTCGCCGCGAATATCCACGGCCGAATCGACTGGCGCAACAGGAAAATAACCGCCCTTCGCGCGCGGACGGTGGCCCATATTGCCGCTTTCATATTTGGTGCCGGTGTTGGTCGGCAATTCGACATCGTCGATGTGGTAATAGCTGCTGTTGTACGTATTATCGAAGCGGACATCATCGAACATGAAAAATTCGGCTTCGGGGCCGACATAGACAGTATCGCCAATGCCTGTGGTCTTGAGATAGGCTTCAGCCCGCTTGGCGGTGCTGCGTGGATCGCGCGCGTAAAGTTCGCCAGTTGATGGCTCAACAATATCGCAGAAGAGGATCATCATCGGCGTGGCGCTGAACGGATCGACATAAACCGCGTCAAGATCAGGCTTGAGGATCATGTCGCTTTCATTGATCGCTTTCCAGCCTTCAATCGATGAGCCGTCAAACATCAGGCCGTCAGCAAGCTCATCTTCACCGATGACGCCTGCACACATCGTGAGATGTTGCCACTTACCACGCGGATCGGTGAAACGGAGATCGACCCATTCGATATCTTCGTCTTTGATGCGTTTGAGAATGGCTGCAGCGCTGATCATTGGGAAATAGTCCTTTTTGGTTTTTTAAAAATCGGTTCGGTTAAATCGCGTCGTTATCGGTTTCGCCAGTACGGATGCGGAGCGCGCTTTCAACCGGGAGGACGAAAATTTTACCGTCACCAATTCGACCGGTTTGTGCAGCCGCCGCAATTGCCTCAACCACGCGCGCCGCCATGCTGTCTTCAACCACCACTTCAAGTTTCACCTTGGGCAGGAAATCGACGATATATTCTGCCCCGCGATACAATTCGGTGTGGCCCTTCTGCCGGCCAAAACCCTTGGCTTCGGTTACGGTGATGCCGCTGACGCCGACCTCGTGAAGCGCCTCTTTTACTTCATCAAGCTTGAACGGTTTGATGATTGCTTCAATTTTTTTCATAATCTGCCTGAGCCCCTTTGGCCTAATGTGTCTTCAATAAGCGTGCCAATTCGTAATTCGCAAGTTTTGTTGCGATTTGCCCCGCGCAGGGCGTCAGGCCTGCCTAAGTTTACAGCAAATCGCCACGGCGTGTCTAAAAATTAGGCATAAATCAAAGCACACAGCGTTTTGATCAGGTCTTGCCCCCGAATCGTAATGGGCTTTTTGAGCACAAGACTCATCCATACTTCATCAAAGCCATTCATTCTGACAGGCTGCCCTGTTTAATAGGCGGCTAAACAAATGCGATCTGCCGCCGTTGGTATGGATGCCTACCATATTTCGGAAAAAAGGCGCAAACATTGCACAATAGAAAAACCATAGGTGCGCCTGTGATGCTGGCGGCCGGAATCATTACAGCAAGCGTAATTGCGCCGCCGGCGCGCGGCGCAATGATGGCCGTTGCGCTTGGCGATGAGCCTGCCCACCGCTTGTTGAGCGAACCCGGTGTCCGCCTGCGCGGGATCGGCACCATTCCCAACAGCATCATCATCGACACCAAGCAAGGTGGCCTATGGATGGTAGCGATCCGGCACAAAATCTTGCTGCTGAATGGATCGGCTCGTCTTTGTTCCGAAGGAAACAGGTTATGATAAATCAGTCGGCGCTTTCGCTCGATTCAGTTCGCGCCTTTGGCGCCCGTGTTGTGGTTGGCCTGATGGGGCTAGGGACAGTCGTCACAATCGGAACTGCGCTGATAACAAACGGCGGCTACAGTTTAGCAGCTTCATTGATTTGCCTAGCCGCATTGGTTTTGCCCGTATGGAATTTGTCGCGAGGTCGCAACGGGGATAGTGAACGCTTGGCGCTCGGCATTACTGCGCCACTCGTTCCTGTTGGTCTTTTGGTGGCGATGTCCAATCATGCGTGGCAGGCTGATATTCACATGGCATTTTTTGCCATGTTGGCCGCAACCGTTATTCTTTGTGATCCAAAACCGATCATTGTGGGTGCAATTGTGGTTTCTGCCCACCATCTCGCGGTTTCATTTATCGCTCCGGTTTTGGTTTTTGGCGGAGAATCAAGTATCAGCCGCGTCGCGATACATGCCATAATTCTCGTTATTGAAGCTGGCGCTCTGGTTTGGACGGCGCAGGCGCTATTGGCCCTGATTGACGATTCGATCAAAGCCCTTGACCGCGCCGAAGAAGCCAACGCCGAGGTCAACGCCCAGAAGGCAAAGCTCAGTACAGTCATTGATGAAATGCGTGGGGGTATGTCCGATCTTGCGAAGGGCAACCTGACTGCCCGCGTCAACACGATGTTTGAAGCAGAGTTTGAACCGCTACGCGCGGATTTCAACCAGACCGCAACCCGGCTAGAACAGACGATGGGTCAGGTGATTGGCGCAATCGATGCAATCAATGTGAGCGTTAGCGAATTAACCTTGGTGTCGAGCGACATGGCATCACGTAATGAGCAGCAGGCCGCAACCATCCAGGAAACCCATGCCTCTCTGTCGGAGACAAATTCATCAGTCTGTGCCGTGGCCGAGCGCACATTGGAAAGCCAAGCACTATTCGCCCGCGTTGCCGAGCAAGCTGCAAAAAGTGATGCAGTTGTATCTGATGCCAAGGTGGCGATGGGTGCAATCTCGGACTCATCTGAATCAATTCGTTCGATTGTGACCTTGATTGACGGCATCGCTTTCCAGACGACGCTCCTTGCGCTCAATGCAAGTGTGGAGGCTGCGCGTTCGGGCGAAGCTGGCAAAGGTTTTGCAGTCGTTGCAACCGAAGTGCGTGATCTTGCCGATAAGACTGCCAACGCAGCTTCGGAGATCAAGGCACTGATCAATATGAGCAACAAGCAGATCGAAGATGGTGTCCTGTTGGTTGGCCGCGCGGGCACGATGGTCAGCCAGATGGTCGGGGAATTTACCAGCGCGCGATCAATCGTGACGGAAATTGCGACATCGGCAGAGCAGGAAGCGCGGGCGCTTTCGTCGGTCGATGCGTCGATTGCCGATATTGATCGCGTGACTCAAGCCAGCGCGGCAATCGCCGAGGAAGCTAGCGCTGCAATGCGGACTCTGGCACAAGAGTCCGAAAGCCTAAGCGCGCTGACACGGCAATTCACGTTCAATCGCACGTCGGAAACTGGTTTGATACGATCGGACCGTCGCCTCGCGGCGTAGTATCCCGATCTAAAGACCAAGAATCAGCCGTGCGATTATTCCCCGCTGAATTTCGTTTGAACCGCCATAGATTGAGGCTGCCCGGCCATTGAGATAGGCTGGCATCGCAATCATCGACATCAGCCCGTCAAGCGCCAGTACATTGCTGTCGGGTTGGCGCGCTTCATGCTGGTCAGCCGCGCTATAATGCGCCGAAAGTGCAACAGCGACTTCCTGGATCGCCTGCGCGGTTTCGGTGCCCTGAATTTTGAGCATTGATGAAGCCGGGCCAGGATTACCGCCGCGCGCAATTGACGCCATGATCTGCGTTTCGGCCGCCTCGATTGCCGCGACCTGCGTTTCAAGCCTTGTGATCCGGCGTTTTAGCCCAGCCTCAATGTCGCGCAATTCAGCCTCACGCTTCACCCGCGCGACTGCCGCCTTCAGCCCTTCGGCATAAGCGACAGCCCGTTCAAATTCGAGGAGATATTTTGCAACCGTCCAACCCTGATCTTGCTCGCCAAGCCGCCCCGAAACGGGAACCCGGGCGTCTTCAAAAAACACCTGATTAAAGTCATGATCGTTAGCGATTGATTTGATCGGTCGCACCGTAATCCCCGGCGTATCCATATGAAGCAACAGGAAGGTGATCCCCGCCTGACGCGGCCCATCACGCGACGTGCGGGCAAGACAGAACATCAGGTTGGCAAAATGGGCGTGTGTCGTCCAGATTTTCGATCCGTTGAGAATATAATGATCGCCGTCACGATCCGCCCGCAATTGGAGCGCGGCAAGATCAGACCCCGCCTGCGGCTCCGAATAACCCTGGCACCAATAATCCTCGCCCGACAGGATACGCGGCAGATAATATGCTTTCTGTACTTCGCTGCCATAATGCATGATAACGGGTGCTACCATACGAAGCCCCATTGGCGCGAGCGGCGGCGCACCGGCCCGCGCGCATTCGCTGGCAAAAATATACCGCTGCGTCTCGTCCCAACCCGGCCCACCATGCTCAACCGGCCAGCTTGGTGCCACCCAGCCGCGCGAATGCAAAATGCGCTGCCACGCAAGCGTATATTGCTTGTCGACAAACACGCTGGTCGCTTTTGCTGCGACTTCGCGGAGTTCCTCAGTCAGATTGGCCTCAATCCAATTACGAACCTCAGCACGAAAAGCCTGATAGTCTATGGCGGCCACAGTGTGGATTAGAGCGCCATCGGACAATCGAGCCCGCCCGGGCTCTTGGTGAAAATCGCCGCCGCGCCGGATTCCGTAATGCCGATGCTATGTTCAAACTGCGCCGAGAGTGAGCGGTCACGCGTAACCGCCGTCCAGCCATCGTCGAGGACTTTGACATCGGGGCGCCCAATGTTGATCATCGGCTCAATCGTGAAAAACATGCCGGGGCGAAGTTCCGGGCCCGTACCGGGGCGTCCGGCGTGGATCACTTCGGGTGAATCGTGGAACAAGCGGCCAATGCCGTGTCCGCAAAAATCACGCACCACGCCGTAGCGCTGCTTTTCAGCAAAGCTCTGGATCGCGTGCGCAACATCGCCAAGCGTGTTGCCGCTGCGCGCTTGCTCGATCCCCCGCATCATCGCTTCATAGGTAACCTCAACAAGACGCCTTGCCTTGATCGGAACCTCGCCGACCAGATAAGTACGGTTGGTATCGCCGTGCCACCCGTCAACAATTGAAGTGACATCAACATTAACGATATCGCCTTCGCGCAGCGCCTTTTCCGCCGGGATGCCGTGGCAGACGACATGGTTGACCGAAATGCAGCAGCTATGTGTATAGCCCCGGTAATTCAGCGTCGCAGGAATTGCACCCGCCGCGAGCGTCATCTGCCGGACAATATCATCAATCGCCTCGGTCGTAACGCCGGGAACAATGTGTGCGCCGAGCGCATCAAGTATCTGGGCGGAGAGCTGGCCCGCCTTGCGCATCCCCGCAAAACCTTCAGGCCCATGGAGCTTGATAACATCAGAACGCGTATGGAGCGTATCGGCGGTAACAGTTTCATAGTGAGTCATTGTGTTTTTATAGGCGTTTATCGCGCCTGCCGCAAATCAGCGCTTGCGCTTTACCGCACGGCGCTTGTTAACCCCGTGTAGATAGTGCCAGATGAAAAGCGCAGGCGCGCCTAGCCCAAGTACCCAGTGGATGATGCTTGTCCAATCGCGTAAGTCTTCATCGCCGACATAATATAGCATATATCCTGACAGGATGAGTGTCGCGAACGCTGCTGTTAGGGCAATGCCAATGTAACGCTGATAACGATTGTTCCAGCCCTTTGGCATGTGGACAACAAATAACCCGCCAAAACCCAGCAGAGCCGGGATCAGGACAAGCCCGTGGATGCGCAGAAACCATGGTTCAAGCGGGTTGGTCTCGGGGCCAAACTCACTCTGCACCTGGCCATAATAGTGGAGCAGAAGCCATGCAGCACCGCTCAGCCAGAGCAAAGCGCCGCTGATCGTGAGGAGCATGATTTGCCAACGCGCCAGCCGTGCCGAACGTGTATTAGGCATCAGGCGGCGCGCCTTAGCGATTCTGGAATAATCATCTGCGCCCCGTATCGCGCAAAGAGTGTATTTGCGAGTTCAGGATCAGCAAGCGCAACCTTGGTTAGCGCGTCGGCGATAATGCATGTTGGTGCAACGATTGTAACCGCATGGTTGGCGATTACTGGTCTTTGATCATGGCCGATGTGCGGCGTCACCAGCCGCCCTTTTAGCCGCGCGCGGGTGTGGCGGTTTGATGATGTGGCGACTGCCATATTGGTGACGCTGATGGGGTCAGTAAGCCCACCATCCGCACGGTTAAGCCATATCGCTTGAGAAACATCACCAAATACGCGCAGGTCACCGCCTGCGTTAACGATGCCGTGATCGCATCCAGCCGCAATGAGTGCCGCAACCGCCAAATCAACTCCGTGTCCCTTTGCAATCCCGCCGAGATCAATCAGCAGCGGCGCGTGAAAGACAACGTGGGTATCATCAACAATTTGGAGATCTTGCGTGCTACCTGCCAGAGTGGATAAATTGTTCCTGCCGCGCTCTGGCAAAAAACCCGCGGCAACTAAATGGCATCCAACCGCAACATCAAATAGGCCAGCCGTTTCACTGTGTAGCGTGGCCGCAAAACGCAATACGCGCACGGTTTCTGGATCAACAGCGACGATTTCGCCAACACCGGCGAAACGTAACTTTTCAAGATCGCTGCCCGCATCATGATAAGACATGCGGGCATGAACATGGCTGATCGCGGCAAGGCCAGCTTCAATTGCTGCCTCTTGTCTTCTCGGAACCGCGATCTCAACAATGGTGCCAAACCAAGGTTGCGCACGGCGAACAAGATCATCACCCCCAGCCATGATCAGCCCTGCGCTATTACCAGCGCATAAGTTGCGAGCAGTCGACGAATGCCATCGGTAATATGCAAACAGCTCAGTGTGGCACCCGAAATATTCTTCACATCCTTGGTGAATTTGAGCGGCTGCCCGTGGCGTTTACCGGAGAATTGTGCGCGCCATTTGGGGATGCGAATTTGGTCACCGTAGGTTTCACGGTAATCCATAATCTCAATCTGCCGCACATCACCTTCTGGGCCAAGCGCCACAGCATAAGTGATAAATTCATGTTTGCCGTAAACCTGATCAATGAACATCGTGCCAAGTTTGCCGTTGGCCCCGCGTGCTTCCCAAACCGCAACCTTTGATTTGGATACGCGCGCGGCAGACGCCTTTGAAATAGCCTTCGCTTGCGCAGACGTGAGCGTAACTGAACGATCAACAAACTGTGTCGCCGATGGAAACAGTGCCTGCCGCACTGTTGCACCCGTAAAATAAGTTGTCGCCCGCGCAGGCTGCGACAAAGCCGCAAGCCCGAGTGGAGCAGCACCAAGAAATGTCCGACGGCTGATCATTTTGCGCCTCAAAAATTCACCCCGAATTTCAGACGAAACTCGTTTCGTGTTTCCTCTTCAAGATTAACGCCTGCCGTTGTGAATTGCGGCGCTGTGTCATAGCTGTAGGGTGGAGTGCCCATCACCTGCCGCTGGAATGTTGCCGTTATGTAAAATTTCTTTGCACCGTAGTGAATCGTCGGGCCAAGAAATACGCTACCATGATTGAATTCGCCGTTGAGATTATCCGCGCGGTAAAAGCCCTCACCACCAAGATACAACCCCTTGGCAACCCGGTAGGAAATACCTGCACCAGGTTCAAATTTGATTTCATTCTCTGCGCCCTCGCCAGGGAAAACACGATTTTCAAACTCGGCCTTGAGATTTACCGTGGTAATCAGCGTGTCATCAAGAAAGTTTTTCTGAAGAATGATGTTTGGCTCAAACGAGACTTGCTTGGTTTTAGCGCCGTCGATCCGGCCATAGCGAAACTGATAGTAAAGCTCGCTGCGCAGGGTCAGGCCGATGCCATCTGTATAGGGACTGAGAAACTGGTATTTAGCTGCAACTCCAACCTTCGATAAACGAGTGCCGCTAAATTGTTGAGGATAAACATCCTCAAAGACGCCAGGTGCCACCTGTTCCTGAGCAAAGGCATTTTTATATTTCAGGTTGAACCCACCGACAAAAGCAGAGACTGAAAATCGATCTGACACGCCATATTCGCCTTCAAGGACGACATCGGTTCCCCGGTAGGTTCCAAAATCCTTATCCGTGCGCCGGGTGATGTTGACCACGGCCTCCCCCTGCCCATTGGGGATGATGTCAGCGCCGACTATGTAACCAAACAGGGATTCGTCGGCCTGCGCGGGGGCGGCGGTCAGCACCGATAAGGCAGCGGCGGATATCAGACTCAGGCAATATTTCACAATTCACTCCCTCAAATTCTACTAATGCAAGCCAATAGCATTTATATTATCATATTGAGAACCATTTGCAATATGATAATTTCCTGCACAGTATGAGGCGCAGCTTTTTCCCCTTCCCCGATAAAGCCGTTGATCTATAACTAGCCGTTATGACCGACCGCATCTACACAGCCGCTCTCGCCATCATTGGTGATGAAATTCTCTCAGGCAGGACGCAGGATAAGAATATCGCGCAGATTGCGCTGTGGCTCAATATTCAGGGTATCCGCTTGCGCGAAGTCCGCGTTGTGCCCGATGTCGAGGACGCGATCATCGAGGCGGTCAATGCGCTGCGCACGCGTAACGACTATCTTTTTACGACAGGCGGCATCGGCCCGACCCATGACGACATTACTGTTGACGCGATTGCCAAGGCACTTGGCGTAGGGGTCGTCATCCATCCGCAGGCACGCGCAGTGCTTGAGGGCTATTATGAAACGCGCGGGGGGCTGACCGAGGCGCGGCTGCGGATGGCGCGCGTGCCCAACGGTGCTACGCTGATCGCCAATCGCATGTCGGGCGCGCCAGGGATACGCCACGGCAATATTTTTATCATGGCGGGTGTGCCGCATATTACTGCCGGGATGCTTGATGCGCTCACGGGAACGCTTGAAGGCGGCTTGCCGATGCTCGCACGCACGATTGGGTGCTGGGTCGCAGAAAGCGAGATTGCGACAATGCTCGGCGCGACCGAGCGCGCCTATGAAGGGTGCCAGATCGGCAGTTATCCCTTCTTTCGCGAAGGAAGGGTGGGATCCAATTTCGTAGCTCGCTCAACAGAGCAGGCATCGCTTGATGCGTGTGCCGACGCTTTGGTTATCGCGCTGACCGCACTTGGCCACGAACCTGTTGAGGGCGGTATCTAACCCGTCATGGCGCGCATCCTGTTCGGTTGGGAGCTTGGGGCCAATCGCGGGCATATCGAACGCCTGCTCCCGATGGCGAAACGCTTGCTTGACCAAGGCCATGAAGTCGCCCTCGCGCTGCAGCAGATTGACTGTGCAGGGCTTGACCGTGATCCACGTATTGCGCTTTGGCAAGCGCCAGTTTGGCCGCGCCTGCTCATCAACAACATGCAGGATGGCAGTCGCCGGGTGGCGACAATGGGCGATATCCTTGCCCAGCTTGGGCTTGATCGCCCCGGCTGCTTGGCCGCAATGGTGAGTGGGTGGGATAGCCACTTTGCCGCATTCAAGCCCGATGTGGTGGTGGCGGACTATGCGCCCGCTTTATTGACCGCAGCTCGTGGACGCGTGCCAACGATCAGCGTCGGCGATTGTTTTTCATGCCCGCCGTATCAGCTTGAGCGCTTCCCCAATCTTACGGGTACAGCCAATGCCTATGATGAGGATGCGCTACTCGATACAGTTGATGCCGATTTGGAAAGCGTTGGCCGGGCACCACTTGAGGGCCTACCCGCACTGTTTGCCGCTGATCATGTAATGGTTGGCAATTTTGCTGAGCTTGACCCTTACCGCGCGCTTAGGGTTGGCCATTACTGTGCGCCGTCGATCAAATTGCCACTGGCCGACGGGAGCGGTGGCGGTGATGAAATCTTTGTCTATGGCTACAATCGGATTGGTGCTGACAGCCCGATCTGGGCCGGGCTTGCGGCCACCCGGCGGACGGTGCGTATCCACATGGGAGACCCAGCCCGCGCACATTTAGCAGCCTTCAAACAGTTGGGCTACATATATGAGCCAAAGCCGGTGCCGTTTCCACTCATCGCCGGCCGGTCTTGCATCGCCGTATCATGTGGAGGCAACGGATTTACGAGCGCATGCCTCGTTGCCGGGCTTCCACAGCTGATGATGCCGCTTGATCTTGAAAAGATGATGACTGCGCGCGCAGTTGATGCACTTGGATTCGGAAAAATGCTCGGCTTTGGGGGCATCACTGCAGATCAGGTGACCCAAGCGGTGAACGCTTTGGCCGAGGACGTGGCGCTCGCTAAGCGGCTGCGCATAGCAGCTCCCGATTTCAAAAACCGGATGACCGTATCAATGACTGACCGGGTGATCGATTGCATAACCCAGCGGATTGGCTGATTGCGACAGCAATGATCATAGCCCTACATTTTACGCTGCGAAAGCCTATCAGTATCAAGAGGCTGAATGATCGCCCCAAATAGCCTAACCAACCACCACGTAGGAACCCAAGTAACAGCTACATTTTTCGCTACACCCTCACATAAAAATATGTGTCATAATTATTTAATGATTTTTCCCACTAGCGATATCCTGTCATCCGTGCACTATGTACCAAAGGGTTACGGGTTGCGCACATAATGACAACAATGGTTCCTTCAATGTCGAGCCGTAGATTTCTCAAATGGCTCAATCTGTCATTTGCGGATAAGGCACTTGAGCGCGAATTTATAGAGTATTACGTACAAGGTGCACTGCGAGTTTCACAAATACTGATGTTAATTGGTGCATTTGCATATTATTCAACTTTTATATCCGATTACACCATGGATCCACCCACAGGACATGAAAATCATATAATACGCGGTATATTTGCATTTCCAGTAATGATTTCATGTACCGCAATATTTTTTTGGAAAAAAACTCATAAATTTTATGAAATTATAGTAACTGTATATTATATTATTCCCTGTATAACATCTTGCTATATATATAGTAATATGAATATAGGATTTGAACATTCTACGCTTGGCTTTATATTGCTTCTTATGGCTGCAAATTTGACCTTTACTGTAAGATTAAAATACACATTATTCATTTCCATATTCGCCCTTTCGGCAATGATATTTTCTTACATTTATGCAGATAATGCGTCATCGGGCTGGCTATACATCAGTCTCAAATATTTACTGACAGCCGTCTTATTCAGCAGCATCTCTGCCCATTTGCGCGAAGGAAATGCACGAACCCGGTTCCTGACCGAGCGCGCGATTGTCGATTCGCAGGCCCGCAATGATGACCTGCTTTACGCTATGATGCCGCGCAACGTTGCGCAACGGGTGCAGGCCGGGGAAACGAATATCGCTGACTCGCTCGGAGAGGTAACAATTATTTTTGCGAATATCACCGGAGTCCGCGATCCGAATAAAACCCTCAGGTTGAGTGACCGGGTGCGCGGGCTTAATCAGCTATTCTCAGCTTTTGACGTTGAGGCGGAGCGCTATAACGTTGAAAAAATCAAGACAATGGATGGCTGTTACATGGCGATTGCTGGGCTTTCTCCTAAAAATACAACAAGCGATCATACCGAGGATACCGCTAATTTTGCACTAGCTGTCCGGGCCATTATGAAAAAATGGGGTCACAGCCTCGGCATTTCGGTTAATTTCCGGATAGGTATCCATGTTGGGCCGATTGTTGCCGGCATTATCGGAGTGCAGCGTCTTCGCTTTGACTGTTGGGGTGACTCAGTCAATATCGCTAGTCGCCTAGAAAGCAGCGCAGAAAATGGTAATATTTATATATCCGAATCAACCTATTGGCGATTGAAGCAGAAATTCCTTATTGAATCAGTAGGCGATATTGAATTGAAGGGTGTTGGCAATACAGCTGCTTATCGATTGGGAAACAGATTTGATGAAAAAACTTTTATATCATTTCTTGAAAAACACTCCTTCGCACAAAAGGCCACATAGTGACTAAAGTTAAATCTGCAGGAGATTGGAAATCACCGTATTTTGATTTTTTGGTATCGACCGGTCTTCGGTTTTCGGAACCAAAAGACGAACAGTCTTTTTTTGAAAGCTACGTCTATTCAGTCGCCCGTATTACACAAGCATTTTTGCTTATAGGCGGAATATCATTTTTATCATTTACTATTGGCGACACTTTAATTGATCCAGTTAATGATAAAATTACACATAATATTAGATATTTTTATTCAAGTCCTTTGATTTTAATATGTGTTTTTGCAATATTTTTTGATTTTTTTCGAAAGAATATCGAATATATTATAATTATAAACGGCGCTATAATTATATCTGCACAAACATGGATTTATTCTATATTAGACAATGGCTATAGCTATGCTGCTGTAGGGCACGCATTAATATTTTTAGCTATTTCAATAATGTTTATCGTACGCATAACTTTTTTGACTGTGATTGCTCTTTTTTCACTTTCCAGTATTATTTTGGGTCATTTTTTAGCTGCTGATACAGGCACTGACTGGATTGTAGTTAATATCATTGGCGTCTCTACAGCAGTTTTGCTGGGGATGGTGTCCGCGATCATTCGAGAGCGTTTTGCCCGTATCCAGTTTATGGCAATGCGCGCCCTTGATGCCTCACAGGCCCGTTCTGAAGCCTTGTTCAGTTCAATGTTGCCCGGAAAGATTAGCGAACGCATTCAAGCCGGAGAAACCGATATTTCTGACATTCTTCCCAATGTGAGTATTGTCTTTGCTGACATTGCTGGCTTTACCTCTCTTTCGCGTCGCCTGAGCCCAACCGATCTAATCCGCCTGCTCGACAACTTATTTTCGCGATTTGACGCGGCAGCGCAGCGTTTTAATATGGAAAAAATTACCACGATCGGCGATGCCTATATGGCGGTCGGCGGCATGGATGGCTCTTTGACATTAAACGAGCTTGCACAAAATGCAGCAAATTTTGCGCTAGCTGTCCGTGATGAGATCGTGACTCTGATTGCCGAAACCAACTATCCCATCAATATCCGGGTTGGCGTCCATATCGGCCCGATTCTGGCCGGAGTCGTAGGGGATCGCCGGCCAACATTTGACTGCTATGGCAACAATGTCCGGATTACGCGCGGGCTGGAAAGTGACGCCGGAAGCGGACAAATTATGATATCGGACAAAGTCGCTGCAGCACTGGGTGAAAGTGCACAAACCGGCATGGCGCGAAGCGTCTCTATTAACGACATCCCAGAGCCAATCAGCGCGCGGGAACTGCTCGGTCTAAACATTTGAACGCGCGCTGTGACCGCGTTAGATAGCGCGACGCCTATCAGCCTAGAGATGCGCTGGCCTGTGAGGTCGGCATCTTCGTAAGTGAGCAGCGGCTCGTCATCACGAGGAAAACAAGGTTGGCCTTAAATACGCCTGAAGTTGAAATACCAGACCTCATGCCCGTAAACTGTCCGCGCCTTGCGTTCATAGCGGGTTTCGGGCCAATCTTCGGGGCGGGTCAGGAAATCCTGTGGGCCGTTGGCTTGCCACAGAAAGTCATCGCGCCGGTTCATTTGCATCATCGCCCAGCGAACATAGATAGCGTGATCGGTGCCAAAGCGAAATTCGCCGCCCGGCTTTAATTTTGCCGCAATCCGGTCAATCGGGCCTGGGTTCATCATCCGCCGCTTGGCATGGCGCGCCTTTGGCCATGGATCGGGATGGAGGAGGTAAACATAGTCAAGCGAGGCATCGGGAAGCCGCGCGAGGACATCAAGCGCATCACCCATGTGGAGACCGATGTTGGTGAGCTTCTGCGCCTCGATATGGCCAAGCGCGCCAACGATACCGTTGAGGAACGGCTCACAACCAATAAAACCATAATCAGGGTGCATCGCCGCCTGCGCCGCGAGATGCTCACCGGCACCAAAGCCGATTTCAAAGCCAAGCGGGCGGCTGTCGCCAAACAGTCGCTCGGCGGTCAGCGCGCCATCGGGTACCGCAATTTGCGGCAAGAGTTCCTCAACCAGCGCCGCCTGCCCCTGTCGCAGTTTGTGCCCGGAACGGCGCCCGTAAAGCCGGTTAATGGTCGTCGGATCGCTCATCCTTTCAACGAACAATCGCGAGTGCCGCGCGGTCAGCAAGCCTTGCGACCGCAGCGCTGTGGATCCCGGGGCTAGTTGCAAGAACGCCAAATGCCTCACCTTTGGTTGAATTATAGCGGATGGTTTGCCCGCGCGCATCGGTCACGGTCGCACCTGCTTCCTCCGCGATCAGCGCTGCGGCAGCAATATCCCATTCGCTACCCCACCGCAGCGTAGCGACAAGGTCGGCCTCGTCAGCGGCCACCATCGCAATTCGTAGCGCAATTGAATTAGGCCGACTAACGCAGGTCAGATCGCTATCGACTGACGCCAGCATATCCGCCGGAACGCGCGCTCCGGCAAGCTTTGGTCGGCGGCTCGCGGTCAGGCGCACGTCGTTGCGGTAGCTACCCTCGCCTGCGCTTGCCCACCAATGCTCCCCGCGTGCTGGCGCATCAAGCACGCCGACCACGGGCCTGCCGCCCTCAACCAACGCAATCGAAATCGCCCAGCCGCGCCGTCCCTTCACAAAATCACGCGTGCCATCAATCGGATCAACCACCCAGACACGCGGGCCCATCAGCCGTTCGGCGCTATCCGCCGTTTCCTCCGAAAGCCAACCCGCCTCGGGATCAAGTTTGAACAGTTGCTCGCGCAAAAACACATCAACCGCCAAATCAACTTCACTCACCGGATTATCGTGCGATTTATCCCACCGCGCAAAATCGCCGCGCCACTTCGCCATCGCCATAGCGCCCGCCTCAACGGCAATCGCCCGAACGGCAGCAAGACGCGGATCAGTCGCCAGCAAGGGTCATGCCGTCGATACGGATCGTTGGAACATTGTTTGAATAGCGAAATTCAAGATCGTTGGCAGCGCTGAGATTGGCAAACATATCAAGCAGATTGCCCGCAATCGTGACCTCCGCAACCGGGCCTTTCATCTCACCATTTTCGATAACAAAGCCTGATGCACCGCGACTATAATCACCCGTCAGCCCGTTGACCCCCATGCCGATGAGATCAGTCACGTAAATACCGTTTTTGATGTCCGCCATAAGTTCTGCCGGGGAGAGCGTGCCAGCCGTCATATGCACATTGCTCGTGCCGACCGAAGGCGCACCAGACCCGCGCGTGGCATGGCCAGTTGGCAGCGTGCCAAGCTGCCGCGCCGATGCAGAATCGAGCAACCAGCCCGTCAAAATGCCTTCATCGATGATATGCGTGACCTTTTTGGCAAGGCCTTCACCGTCAAATGGTCGTGAACCAATGCCGCGCAGGCGAAGCGGATCGTCAATCACTGAAATGCCCGCCGGGAAAATTGATTTTCCAAGCATTTCGAGCAGGAAGCTTGTTTTCCGGGCGATTGCACTGCCTGAAATGGCGCTGCCAAAATGGCCGAGCAAGCTGCTGCCCACGCGCGGATCAAACACGACTGTCACCGGCCCGCTTTTAAGCTTAACCGGATTAAGCCGCATCACCGCACGTTCACCCGCGAGCTTGCCGATGCGCGCCGCACCCTCAAGGTCTTTAAGATAGCGCGCAGAATGATGCGCATAGTCACGCTCCATGCCGTCGCCGTCACCGTCGCCCGCAATTACGCTAGCCGAAAGCGAATGGCTCGACCCCGAATAAGCGCCAACAAAGCCGTGGCTGGTCGCAAGCGCGCGGATGGTTCGTCCTGCGCTTGCACCGGCACCCTGGCTGTTGGTGACGCCGCGCACCGACCGTGCAGCATCCTCAGCGATGAGGGCTTGCTCGCGAAGGCGTTGCGGCGAGACATTGGCGCCGTCATCAAGATCAAGCTTAGGCAAAGCTTCGGTCAACAAAAGCGCTTCAGGGGCAAGCCCGGCGAACGCGTCTTCCGGGGCTTCCTGCGCCATCGCCACAACACGTTCGGCCAGCGCGGTGAGTGCAGCTGGCGAGAAATCCGCCGTTGAAGCACTCGCCGAGCGTTTGCCGACGAACACACGCACGCTGATATCTTCGCTTTCGGAGCGCTCGACATCTTCAAGCGCGCCAAGCCGCATCGAAACCTGCGTCGCGGCTTCGCCCGAATAAAACACGTCGGAGGCATCAGCCCCTGCCCGGCGCGCACGCGTTACCAAATCGACCGCACGGTCACTTGCTTGTTCTACAGTCAACATTGATTTCGCTTAGAGTGTGATTAGCAAAGAGGGAAGTAGGGCAGCGCGTTTGATTCATCCCTCTCGGTGGTAAGGGTGTCCGGCGATGATGCTCGTCGCGCGCCAGAGCTGTTCAACCAGCATCGCGCGCGCCAGCATGTGTGGCCAGGTTGCGCGGCCAAATGACAGGAGCAGGCTGGCCCCCTCGCGCTCTTCGGCGGTCAAGCCGTCCGCCGCGCCGATCAGGAAACGCGCCTCACGCACCCCGCTATCGCGCGCATGGCTGAGCCGTTGTGCCAATTCAGCCGAGCCAAGCTGCTCGCCAGTTTCATCTAACGCGATGATCATCGTGCCCGGTGGAAGCAGTGGAGCCCGACCACCCTGATCGGGAAGCTCGCTTATCTGGAGTCCCCAACTGATCCGCTTGGCATAGCGCGCGATTAGTTCAGCTTCGGGGCAGCGCCCCATTTTGCCGCGCGCAACAATGTGGAGTTTCAAGCCGCTTCAGGAGCAAGCGGCGCATCACCAAACGACCACATGCGTTCGAGGTTATAGAAGCTGCGTACTTCGGGGCGGAACAGGTGGACGATCACATCTCCAGCATCGATCAAAACCCAATCAGCGGTTGGCAGCCCTTCAATTCGCGGATTGCGGTGGAACTGCTCTTTAATCCGCCGGGCGAGCTTTTCAGCCATTGACGCAACTTGACGTGTCGAGCGGCCACTGGCGATCACCATATGATCGGCAATTGAGGATTTTCCGGCAAGCGGAATCGTGATCATCTCAACCGCCTGATCATCATCAAGCGATTCGAGGATCATGGCATGGAGGGCGTCTACACTATCTACTGTGGCATCAGCCACGGGTTCAGGAGTTGCAGTTACGGGCAAAATTGGCCTCAATCGATCATATGGCGCGTTACGGGATCGCGCACTGGCTGTGGGGAAAAAGCGCTGTGCCAATCGGGATTATCCCGTCGCAGCGCGGTGGCGGAGGTCTGGTCGGGGCGAAAGCGCAGGAGCACGAGCGCCGGCGGTCTCCACTTTGTCCATTCCTTGGTTTGGGCTGCGGGGCGGACAAATTTCCGAAGCCAGCCCATCGCGCGGCTCGCTTGGGCGCCGCCATTATAGCCCGGGCGCGCAATAACTGCAATCGGCATCAACGCGGCAATCCGCCGCCAGTCACGCCAGTGGTAAAACTGGGCGAGGTTATCGGCCCCCATCAGCCAGATGAAGCGACGATTGGGGTAACGCCGCACCAGCGCTTCGAGCGTATCAACGGTGAACCGCGTGCCCAATTCACGCTCGATTGCGGTCGCCCGGATCGGCGCACGCCGCGCCATTTTCTGTGCTGAGCGCAGACGGGCAACCAGCGGGGCCATATCCTTCGCACCCGCTTTGAGCGGGTTGCCCGGCGACACCAGCCACCAAAGCTCATCCACCCCAAGCGCGCGCAGCGCAAAGCGACTGATATGGCGGTGGCCAATGTGGGCGGGGTTAAATGATCCGCCAAGAAGCGCGGTAGTGATCACACACAGCCCTTCAAATTCAAGGCCGTGCCTGCCCCGTGCCGCGTACAACCCATTTATACGTCGTTAGCCCTTCAAGCGCGACTGGGCCGCGCGCATGCAGACGGCCTGTAGCGATCCCGATCTCGGCACCAAGCCCGAATTCACCGCCGTCGGCAAACTGGGTCGACGCATTGTGCATGACAATCGCTGAATCGACGACAGCAAGGAAAGTTTCGGCGGCCATTAGATCTTCGGTAATGATCGCATCGGTATGTGACGATCCATGCTGTCCGATATGCGCCACAGCAGCATCAAGCCCATCAACCAGCGAAACGGCGCAGATGCTATCAAGATATTCGGTATCCCAATCCGCATCGCCGGCAAGTTTGGCGCGCGGTTCAAGCGCAACGATTTCTGGCGTACCACGCAGTTCGCACCCGGCATCAACCAGCGCGGCCAGCACGGATCGCGGATGTGGGTAGGCGCGGTCAATCAGCAGCGTTTCCATAGCGCCACAGATGCCCGTTCGCCGCATCTTCGCATTCACCGCAATCTCTCGCGCTTTATCAGGATCAGCAGCACCATCGATGTAAGTATGACAGAGCCCGTCAAGATGTGCGAGCACAGGCACCCGCGCATCAGCCTGAACCCGCGAAACGAGCGATTTGCCCCCGCGCGGAATAATCATATCGATCAGTCCGGCAGCCTCAAGCATCGCACCAACCACCGCACGGTCAGGCGTATCAACAAATTGGATTGAATCTTCCGGTAAGCCAATTCTGCTAATCGCGCCCACCATCGCAGCGTGGATTGCCTGATTGGACTCGCGCGCTTCCGAGCCACCGCGCAGGATAACAGCGTTGCCTGATTTCAAACATAATGCGGCCGCATCAGCCGTTACATTCGGACGGCTTTCATAAATAATCCCGATCACGCCAAGCGGCACACGCAGCCGAGTCAATTTTAAGCCATTGGGGCGAATGGTTTCATCAATCACCATACCGACCGGATCGCGTAGATAGGCAACTGTCTCTAGCCCCTTGGCGATCGATTCAATCCGTTCGGCAGTAAGCCGCAGCCGGTCAATCATTGCCAGTGTAAGCCCCTTGGCCGCACCCGCATCAAGATCTTTTGCATTGGCTGCCAGAATCAAATCGCTTGCATCACGGAGCGCCGCTGCTGCTGCCAAAACGCCTTCGGATTTGCGCGGTGTCGAAATGCGCGCAAGCTGAATTGACGCCGCGCGTGCGCGCTTGCCAAGCTGTGCGACGAGCGCGCGCGGATCATGAGCGGTTCCATGCATAAATCACGCCATAGCCAAAACCACCGACTGACGCAAAATTGCTTAGCTATCAGATTTGATTCACCCCTTATTACAGTGATGGGCATCGAAATCGAACCGTCACCGATACCTCAACGGGCGCAATTATTGCGGATGCAATTGAGCCTATATCCGGCACTGAGGATAGCCCTGCTTGGCCGTCGCGTGTTGACCAGATCGAAAGCGCAGACTAACAGCACATGCGCACCATGTTGGAATTCCAGCATGGGCAAATGTTGAAACGATTGCCAATACAGATCAATAAACGGCATTTTTTCAAGGATTAGCGGGTGTAGCTCAATGGTAGAGCAGAAGCCTTCCAAGCTTACGACGAGGGTTC
>JBBTEI010000058.1:0-8745 GCA_038042405.1 Pseudomonadota bacterium | reverse complement strand
GAGTTAGCCCGATATGACTGTTACCTATGATGCTGATCTTAAACTCTTTATCAACGGCGTTTGGAAAAGCGGGGAGGGGCGCGATTGCCACGCTGTTGTCAATCCGGCAACCGGGGCGGCGATGGCCGACCTGCCACTGGCAACAGCGGCTGACTTGGACGAAGCGCTGGCGGCCTCGCAAAAGGCGTTCGCGATCTGGCGCGCAACTGATGTCGAGGCGCGCGGCGCAATCCTCCACAAGGCCGCCGATTTGCTGCGCGCGCGCGCAGATTCGGTTGCGGTGCTGCTAACGATGGAACAGGGTAAACCAATAGGTGAGGCGCGCGGCGAAGTAATGGCAAGCGCGAGCCTGCTCGATTATTTCGCCGAAGAAGCCAAGCGCCACTATGGCCGTGTGCTTGTCCGCCCAACCGGACAGCGCTCGATTGTGATCAAACAGCCCGTTGGCCCGGTGGCGACATTCACGCCGTGGAATTTTCCGATTTTTCTGATGGCCAAAAAGCTTTCGGCCGCACTCGCCGCTGGCTGTTCGTTAATCGCCAAGCCTCCCGAAGAAACGCCAGGATGTACGAGTGCGCTCATCCAATGTTTGGTCGATGCAGGTTTACCAGCAGGCGTGGCACAGCTTGTTTACGGCGTACCCGATATGGTCAGCCGCCAATTGATCGGATCGCCCGTCATCCGCAAGGTCAGCTTCACGGGTTCGGTGCCGGTGGGCAAACATCTGATGAAGCTTGCCGCCGACGGCGTGAAGCGGGTGACGATGGAGCTTGGCGGCCATGCGCCGGTGCTGATTTTTGATGATTGCGATCTTGAAAAAACGCTTGATATGGTCGTCCCGCAAAAATTCCGCAACGCCGGGCAAGTGTGCGTTTCGCCAACGCGCTTTTATGTGCAGGAAGCGATTTATGAACGCTTCGTCACCGGCTTTGCTGCGCGGACTCAAGCCGTGAAGATAGGCAACGGGCTTGCCGCTGACACCAAAATGGGGCCGCTCGCCAATCCGCGCCGTCCCTCTGCAGTCGGTGCGCTGGTTGAGGATGCGCGCGGCAAAGGCGCGCGCGTGCTTGCCGGCGGGCAGGCCGAAGGCGGCGGCTTCTTCTACCAGCCAACGGTGCTTGCCGATGTGCCGATTGAGGCTGACATCATGTCGAATGAACCGTTTGGCCCGGTTGCAGTTTGCGCCGCCTTCGCCAGTTTTGATGATGCAATCGAGCAGGCCAACCGCCTGCCCTACGGCCTCGCCGCGTTCGCCTTCACCGAAAATGGCAGGCGCGCCAACCTGCTCGGCGATGCGATTGAGGCCGGGATGGTTGGCATCAACACCTTCGCAATTGGCGGCAATGACACGCCCTTTGGCGGGGTCAAAGAGTCAGGCTTTGGCAGCGAAGGCGGACTCGAAGGGCTTGACGGCTATTGCGCGACCAAAGCAATCCATCAAGCGTGAGTGAGCGCCCCATCCGCCGTATTGCCTATCTAAGCGCGGGGATCGTTTCTGTGGCGCTCGGCGCTATCGGCGCGTTCCTCCCGCTTTTGCCAACGGTGCCGTTCCTGATCTTGGCGGCATTCTGCTTTGCGCGGAGCAACCCGGTGTGGGAGCAAAAGCTGCTCAACCATCCGCGTTACGGCGCGACGCTGCGCGCATGGCGTGAAAAAGGCGTGGTTGGCAGGAATGCCAAATGGGCGGCAACGGTCGCATTTATCTTTAGCGCCGTGCTTGGCGTCGTCATGCTGAGCCTGCCATGGTCATTAATCCCGCTCGGAGTCGGGGTGGTGTGCGGAAGCTGGCTGTGGCTGAGGCCCGAAGCGTAGCGCGATAAGGTAGATCAAGCGCGGGGCGTGCAGGTTCGGTCGCTATTGCTGACAAGTGGCTTGGCGAAGCGCAACGCCGCGCGCTATAGTCTGCGCCATGACAAACCAACGTACCGGCGGCCGCATCTTGGTCGATCAGCTTGTCCTTCAGGGATGTGACCGTATTTTTACCGTGCCGGGGGAGAGCTTCCTTGCGGTGCTTGATGCGCTCCATGATGTGCCGCAAATCCAGACGGTGGTCTGCCGTCAGGAGGGCGGAGTGACCTTTATGGCCTGTGCAGACGGCACGCTCACCGGGCGTCCCGGCGTTGCATTTGTGACGCGCGGGCCGGGTGCCACCAACGCGAGCATCGGCGTTCATGTCGCGATGCAAGACTCGCAACCGATGATCCTTTTCATCGGTGACGTGGATCGCGGGATGCGTGACCGTGAGGGCTTTCAGGAGGTTGATTTCAGTGCAATGTTTGGCCCGCTGGCCAAGCTCGTGCTGCGAATCGATGATGCGCGGCGTATCCCCGAATATGTCGCGCGCGCCTATTCAGTCGCGATGAGCGGCAGGCCGGGGCCGGTTGTCATCGCGCTCCCCGAAGACATGCTCTGCGATGTCGTTGAGGCGATTGACCGGCCAAGGGTGGAGCGCCCGATTCAAGACAGCGATATTGTGCAAGATTTGCGTGTCCGGGCGCTTCTTGAGTCGGCGGTTGCGCCGGTCGCGATTATCGGTGGGGCATTTTGGGACGAAGAAACGGCGAAGGATGTCGCATCGTTTGCAGAAGCGTTTGGCATTCCGCTTGCCGCAGCCTTCCGGCGGCAGGACGCGGTCAGCAATGATTGCGCGGTCTATGCTGGAAATCTCGGTTATGGCCCCAATCCTAAGCTGGTACAGCGGATTAAGGATGCTGACCTGATCTTGGTTCTGGGCGCGCGTCTTGGTGAAGCGACGACAGACGGATATACGATCATCACACCCGATCATCCCGGCCAGACACTTATTCATGTTCACCCTGATCCCAATGAACTTGGCCGCGTCTATCGCACCGACATCGCAATTTGCGCAGACCCCGGACAATTTGCGAAAATGATGACGGTGCCAACAACTGACGTTGCGACACGCACATCAGGCACCGAAGCCCATGCCGAGTGGAAGGCGTGGAATACCCCAGCGCCCTTTGATACCCCGGTTGACCTTGGCATGTGCGTCAAAGTGATGCGTGAGGCGCTTCCCACCAACACAATCATTTGCAATGGCGCGGGCAATTTCTCGGGCTGGTGGCACCGTTACTGGCCCTATGGCGGGCGAGGAACGCAGCTTGCCCCAACCGCCGGCGCAATGGGATACGGCCCACCCGCTGCCGTCGCCGCCAGCCTGCGCTGCCCCGATCAATGCGTTGTCGCGCTTGCCGGAGACGGTGATTTCATGATGAACGGGCAGGAACTTGCCACCGCGATCCAATATGGCTGCGATATCCTCGTGATCCTGGTCGATAACGGCGTTTACGGCACGATCAGAATGCACCAGGAACGTGAATATCCAACCCGCGTGTCAGGCACAACGCTCCACAATCCAGACTTTGCTGCGCTCGCGCGGGCCTATGGCGGCTGGGCGGCGACTGTAGAGGCAACCGGTCAGTTCGCGCCCGCTCTGGCCGAAGCGATGACGCATAAAGGCGTACGACTGTTACACCTGAAGACCGATCCCGAACGGATCAGCGCGGGGACGACGATCAGCGCTTTGAGAAGCCGTTAGTCAAATCGGTATCGGGGATATCCCAAGGCCTATCGGCCCTCAACCGCCATCCCCGTAAACTTGGCAATAAAGGCATAGGCATCGGCGAATTCGGCGATGACCTTATCCACCGGTTTGCCGCTGCCATGGCCTGCACGGGTTTCGATGCGGATCAGCCGTGGCCGGTTGCCTAAATCAGTCGCCTGCAAAGCGGCAGCATATTTGAAGCTGTGCCCGGGCACCACGCGATCATCGGTGTCCGCCGTTGTCACCATGATCGCGGGATAGTCCTTTCCAGCCACGATGTTGTGATAGGGTGAGTAGCTGCGCAGGACTTTGAAATCGGCCTCTTTGCCGGGGTCGCCATAATCATCGACCCAATAGCGCCCCGCCGTAAAGCGGTTGAAACGGAGCATATCCATCACGCCGACTGCGGGTAGGGCGGCGGCAAAGAGATCGGGCCGTTGATTGACGACTGCGCCCACAAGTAACCCGCCGTTCGAGCGCCCCTCAATCGCAAGCTTTGCCTTCGACGTGATCCCTTGCGCGATCAGATATTCGCCCGCGCCGATGAAATCATCGAACACATTCTGTTTCTGCGCGAGGCGGCCCGCGTCATGCCATGCTTTCCCGTATTCGCCGCCGCCGCGCAGGTTCGCAATCGCGAGCACCCCGCCTTGTTCAAGCCAGGCCAGCCGTGTCGCACTGAACCCCGGTGTCTGTGAAATATTGAACCCGCCATAGCCGTAAAGGAGCGTCGGCGCCGGGCCTTTGTCGATGCTGTCCTTGCGCCGGACAACGAACATCGGCACGCGGGTGCCATCCTTTGAGGCAAAGAAGCGCTGTTCAGTCAGATAGTCATCGGGGTTGAACGCGACCTTTGATTGCGCGAAAATCTCGGCCTTTCCAGTCGCGGTATCAAAGCGGTAGACTGTGGGCGGAATCGCAAAGCTTGAGAAACTGTAGAAAGTTTCACTATCGCCGCCCTTACCACCAAAGCCCGCCGCCGTGCCGATATTGGGGAGCTTAATCGCGGTGATCAATCGCCCGTCAAGCTCGCGCAGTTCAGCCTCGGATTTGGCGTCACCCAGATAGGCAAGGATCATCCGGTTGCCGACGAGTGACGCGCCGACGAGCGTTTCAGTCGCTTCACCGACAATCTGACGCGCAGCGCCGTTCGCGCGGGTTGCGCTAAGCGTTACCAAGCGCTGGCGCATCGCGCCCTTGTTGGTGAGAAAATAAAGCGTATCGCCAACAGAGCCCGCAAGTTGCCAATTATAATCAAGCCCGGTGACGAGTGGACGCGGTTTTACGCTCTTTCCATCAAGCCGCGCGATGTGCAGCTCATACCGATCATCAGTGCCCGATGACGTCGTGATCAGCAGATATTTGCCATCATCAGTAATCTGCGCGCTGTGGCCCAATTTTGGCCGATCAGGCGTGGCGTAGATTTTAACATCCTCGCTCTGCGGCGTACTGAGTTTGTGGAAATAGACTGCCTGATTGACGTTGAGCGATTGGAAGGTCGCGCCCTTCTCTGGCTCGGCAAAGCGTGAATAGAAAAAGCCACTGCCGTCACTATTCCACGATAGCCCGGAGAATTTGACCCATTTGACCTCATCCTCAAGCATCTTGCCCGACGCAACGTCTTGCACGCGCAGTGTCCGCCAATCGCTGCCACCGTCCTGAATTGCATAAAGCAGCTTGGTTCCGTCATTGCTTGGTGACCATTCGCCAAGCGCCGTCGCGCCGTCCTTCGCCCATTCATTGGGGTTGAGCAG
This sequence comes from Pseudomonadota bacterium, assembly GCA_038042405.1. Lineage (GTDB taxonomy): Bacteria > Pseudomonadota > Alphaproteobacteria > Sphingomonadales > Sphingomonadaceae > Aquisediminimonas. The sequence goes on along the minus strand of JBBTEI010000058.1, from coordinate 3,426 downwards.
GATGCGCGGCGTGCCGCTGAACCCATCGCGAACATACAGTACTGACTGGTTTTGCAGGCCATCATTGCGCGTATAAAAATAGAAATTCGCGGCTTTGCGCGGCACGCCGTAGCGTTCGTAATTGAACAGTGATTTCATCCGCGCGGCAAACACAGCGCGCCCCGGAAGCTGCGAGACATAGCCGTCGGTAATCTTATTCTGATCAGCCACCCACTTGGCGACTTCGCTATCAGTGCGGACATCATTTTCGAGCCAGCGGTAGGGATCAGCAACGGGGACGCCGAACTGCGGCTCAACCAGATCAAGCGCGCGGGTGTGAGGATAAGCAGGCAAAGGGCGCTCCGGCAGGGGTTCAGCAATAAGAGGTGTCGCGATCAGGGCAATGGCGGCAAGGGTTGCGGCGATTGGGCCAGCGGTCACACGCATGATATTTGGACTCCCGTTTGGTAAGAGGCGCTCCCCGATAAGGGTTTCCCAAATTCGGGGGGTGTTGGCAAGGGGGTGGGGGAAAGCCGCAGCTTCAAAAAGCATTTGCTTCTATGCCCGGCCCTATTACATTTCTCCAATGCTTGATCAGTGGCAGACATGTGAGATGATATATGAGCCAGCAACCGTATATTGTGTTTGAGTCGTAACAATGGCCATCGCTCAACTTTCTATGAGCCATTTCGTGACGTAGCGCTGGCCCCGGTCTAAAATTGAATAATATATCTATTTCATTGAACAAATCTTCCCCGAAGATATCTTCAATCTCGGCCTTCATGCGCGAAAGCAAGCTGCTCAAGCTAAGATCGTCCTGTGTCAGATCAGACATTATTTTTGCCGTTTCTGCATTAGCATTTTTGAGAACATAGCGAATGGCATTCTCCAACTGAGGTATAAGAAAATAGGCGGCTGAAGCATAATCGCCCTGCCAGAATCTGGCAAAACCGAGCGAAAACACGTGCCAATATCCCGGTTGAACGAATGGGCTATGTTCTACGATTGGCAGAAAATGCCTTTGTTCCAGAGGAAAGCGGCCCATGACGTTTTGACGTGCTGGCTCTATTGAACCGCCAACGACATGCTTTCGATAGATTTGCATATATTGAAGTGATTGTTCCTTGTACCAGTCTTCGCTTGGATCGGAATTCGACGGCTTAGCACCAGATTGCGCGATCACTTTACCATCGCGATCACTGTAGCTGTTGCCGAACAAATTTCCCGCGATGAACTTCTTCGACGATGCGTCAGCATCTGTTTTTAGCTTGCTCTTGGCAACCGGCTGGCTGAGAAGCGCAAACTGTAGAAGTATATCAGGAAGAGTAAGTTTTTCGAACACTGCAATGGTTCCCATTGCCTGATCTTTCAAATCAAGTGTGTAGCTGTAAGTAGCAAATTCATCCAAAGAGCCCTCTTCAAGCTCACGCAATTCTCTGCGCAGATCAGCAATCCAGTCTCTGAAACCACCGAAGTGTCTAAGTTTACCAATAGCTACGCGCACCCAATGCGCCTGAGCCATGCTCAAATTTCCGACCTGTTCACGCATCTTTAGGTCTAAGAGCACGACTTCCTTCTGACAGCGCTTCTTATTTTCCTCGTCTTGAAGACGTTCATATCCGCGCGCGGCCAACTCCCACACCGCTTGGATCGCTTGTGGATAATTATCATCACCAGTTTTAATGAGAATTATCTCTGAGTCTTTGACAGCCTTGCTCCAGTTAAGCAATCCATAGCCAAGCCCGGCTTCGGCCAAATTGCAAAATACGACATATTCTTGGGCAATTATGGCGCTCTCATAAACAGAGTTGAATATAGATTTTACACGCTCTGGTAACCCATCGGCCTTGTATAAGCGCGCCGTAATTTGGAGTAATCGCTGTAAGTAATCCACCAAATCAAACAAACGTCCGTCATCGCCATATGTGCGATGAATTTGCCCCGATTGGCGCTGCTCAATCGTATCGCAGTAGGCAAAAATAGCCGTATTCCCGGCATTAAATTTTGTTCGATCATTATACCAGACAATATCAGCGACACGGGCTCTCAATACCGGATGTTCAATTTCCTCAACAAACTCAGCTAGGATATCGTTCTGCTTCCCTCGAAAGTCGCTCGCTGTGCAAGTACGAAATTCGGTGGTTCGGAAAATTGGCCCAAATGGCTCGGCGCGATCATCAGCACGCATGTGAATATTGTTCAGATCGTGCAGTAAATTAAGTGCGTTTGATCGACCGTAATGTCCGGCTGCTTTAGCAACGTCAGATGCCTCACGTAGTGGCTTGCCCAACGAATGAGAGTCAGCATCCTGAAATTTAGCAAGAACAATATTGACTTTAGAATCTTGCAAATCTTCAAGTGGGACTACAATTGGGTCATCGATTGAATTTTCCACCGCCATCCCCCTACCCCTCATCTCCAAGAAACAGGAAATCGCGGTCAAACGCTTTCATTGACGCGCCGCCGTCAACGAAGATCGTCTGGCCGGTGACTGACTCTGCGCTCGCCAGCCAAAGCACGGCGTCGGCGATCTCATCGGGTTCGGGTAGGCGTTTGAGCGGCATCATTTGCGCAAGCCGCACCATTTGGGCGGGGCGGTATTCATCGGTCGGCAGGGTTAGCCCCGGCGCGACGGCATTAACCCGCAGCTTTGGCGCAAGCGCGCGGGCAAGCGTTTCGGTGGCACCGCTGAGTGCTTGTTTGGAAAGGGTATAGCTCAGTTGATCGGCACCGGGGTGCCGGATGCGCTGGTCAAGGATGTTGACGACGCTCGCCCGCGCGCCCTCGTGCATTGCCGCAGCAAGACTTGTCGTCAGCATCACCGGCGCACTGACGTTGACCGCATGGTGGAGTGCGAGTTCTTCCGCGCTCACGCTCGCGGGATCATCCCAGACAAAGCGTGAGGCGTTATTGACGATCAGATCGGGCAACTGGCCGAAATGCGCAGTAATAGCGGGGAGAAGCGCTCCAACAGCGGCGCTATCGGCAAAATCGGCGTCAAAACTATGCCAAATGCAATGATCTTGCGCGAGAATCGCCGCGAGTTCAGGCTCGGGGGTGTCTTCACTACGGCTGTGGAGCGCCAACGCCCAGCCTTCGCTCGCCAACCGCGCGGCAATCGCAGCGCCAATCCGCCGCATCCCCGCCGTGACGAGCGCAAGTTTCATTTTCCCACTCTCATTTTCTATGCCTGATCATGCGGATGCCGATCGACTCGCCGTCCTCCGCAATCGCGAGCTTGACGATGCCCACCTCAACCCGTGCAACGCGCTTATCCTGCACGAACAACGTCTCGGCAATATGATCGGCAACTGCCTCGATCAGAACGAAATGGACGCCCTCAGGCAACGCCGCCGATGCCGCGCGTTTGAGATCCATATAGTTTTTGGACGCTGAAAGCGGGGTATCCGGCGCAAAATGGGTGGGGATGTCGAGATCAACCATCAC
>JBBTEI010000057.1:0-17913 GCA_038042405.1 Pseudomonadota bacterium | reverse complement strand
AGCTTCGCAAGTGGTGCCGCCATTCGCAACGCCTGCGGCGTGCCATGCATCGCCTTGCTCAGTGGATTCAACGGCAAAGCCGATCGTGCCGCCGTTTGCGCCGCAGGCGGGTTCACCATTGATAGGTGTGCTGATCGCGAAAATGCCGGTCTTGGTCATGTAAAAGACGCGGCCTTTGTCGTCTTGATTCCCCGGGCCGATACCGAGCGCACCGAGCGTGGCATCATAGAATTTTTTCGATGCAGCAAGATCGCTTGCACCGAGCATAATGTGACTGAACATATTCTTCTCCTCGTTTGAAATAGTGATTGTTCAATGAAAGTCAGATCAATCTTCGATCGTGAACGTCAGCCCGGCATTGGCCTGCAAGCGTTTGATCAGCGGCGCGGCGATGATCGCGCCGGGAGTGAAGACGCCGCCGGGGGTGTCATTTTCCAGCAACGTCAGCGCACTTTCGGCGATCATCTTGCTGGTGGAGCCATATCCAGGATCTTTGTCGCCCGCCACGACAGCCTTGACCATATTGCCGTCACCCATTTCGGCGATAAACAGGATCTCGTAGAAGCCATTTTCGCGCTCGTCCTTGTTTGGGCCTTCACCTTGCTTGGGGATTGGGCCATCGCCAAACGGATTGGCGCTTTTGAGCGCTTTGGCAATGCCCTCCGCAATGGCTTTTCCGGCCTCGCCTGCGGTTGTCATCATCATTTCATCATAGGCAAAATCTTCGCCATACGCATGGTTCAGGAGGAAATTGGTGCGGTGGACATTCTTGGTATTGATCGCCGCCATGATAAAAGGGGCCGTCCATGTGCCGCTGGTGGCATCATATTCGGGGAAGAGGCCGCTTGGTTGATCGGGGCCTTCAAAGCCTGGCGTGAGTGCGAACGAGCTTTTGAGCCGACCAATAAGCGATGGGCTTTTCGCCACTGCCTTCATCGTTTCGGTGAGGCTAGCGATAGTGCCGCCCGATGCACCGCCCTGCATTTTGCGGACGCGGCCCTTCACGCGCGGGGCTGGTTTGGCGTAGCGCTTGATCGCCTCTTGTTCGACGAACCAGACGCCGAGATCGAACGGGATTGAATCGAAACCGCAAGAGAAAGTAATCCGTGCGCCCGACGCTTTGGCGGCATCATTATGTGCGTCGATCATGTCACGCATCCACAGCGGTTCGCCGCAGAGATCGACATAATCAGTACCTGTCGCGGCACAGGCGGCGACGAGTTCATTCCCGTAAAGCTGATATGGGCCAACCGTCGTGATAATGACGCGTGCGCGGTTGCACATCGCGGTGAGTGAAGCGGGGGTGCTGGCGTCTGCTTCAATCAGCGGGGTATCGGCGGGTGCACCGATCAGATCGCGCACCTCGGCAAGTTTGGTGGCACTGCGGCCAGCCATGGCCCAGCGTTTAACGCCTTGCTTTACAAAATATTCGGCGACCAAGCGACCAGTAAAGCCGCTTGCGCCGTAAATGACTACATCAAATTCAGCCGCTTTTTTCGCCATGATCTTGCTCCCGGTGCCGTCTTATCGGGAGTGCATGAGCGCGCACCGATATGCAACCAGCGGAGATAAAAAAAGCTATTTCACCATCGCAAAAAACATGACGCGACCTTCGCCCGCAGCGGGAATTGGCTGGGTGAATTTCCAGCGCACAGCGGTGACATCATTGGGCAGTGCCGCACGCATCGTTCCATCACCCTTGGCAACTTTAAGTGCTGCGAGCTGGCCAAATGTCTTGCCGCGATCAACCGAAACTTCGGCCCAAGGCTGTTCAGCGCCGGTGTAAATCACATTCTCAGGGATTGGATTGTTGATTACAAACGCCGTCGCGGGTTTCGCGCCAGTGTTCTTATATTCAAGCATGAACACCAGCGCCTCACCGGGAAGGACACGTTCAGGTACGACCAGCGTATTTTTGGTTTTGCCGGGGCCATCGGGCACCTGCTTGACGACAAAGGCCTTGCTGTTGAGCGCAACGCTTTGTGCCTGAGCGAACAGGGCAGCCGGAACCGCAAGCGCGGTGAGGAAAAGTGCATGTTTCATAGGCTATCCAATACCCAGATTATGCTTGCCAAATGGTTAACATCAAAGCTTTGGCAGCGTCACCCCGCGTTGCCCCATATATTTGCCTGCGCGGTCGGCATAAGTGGTTTCGCACGGCTCATTGCCCTTAAGGAACAGAAACTGGCACGCGCCTTCGTTGGCATAAATCTTCGCGGGAAGCGGGGTCGTGTTTGAAAATTCGAGCGTGACATGCCCCTCCCAACCCGGCTCAAGCGGGGTGACGTTGACGATAATTCCGCAGCGCGCATAAGTGGATTTGCCAAGGCAGATCACAAGGACATCGCGCGGCACCCGAAAATATTCAACCGTGCGGGCCAGCGCAAAACTGTTCGGCGGGATAATGCAAACGTCAGTTTTGCGATCAACAAAGCTGTTGGGGTCAAAATCCTTTGGATCAACCACGCTTGAATTGACGTTGGTGAAAATCTTGAATTCGTCGGCGACGCGGGCATCATAGCCATAGGACGACAGCCCGTAACTAATACAGCCATCACGCCGCTGCGCCTCGACAAAGGGTTCAATCATTGCCTGTGTGGTCGCGGCTTCGCGGATCCATTTGTCAGAGAGGATGGACATAAATTTCCTATGCAAAGCCAAGGTCGGCAGGGCCGAAGGGGTGGGGGAGAAGCTGTGAAATGCGGTGATGCGTCACATTCACGCCGTCTGCCGATGCGCAGTGGATTTCGGTATCATGCCCGCTCATCTGCGCAGCCTCATTGATCACCTGACGGCACCGCCCGCAGGGATTGACCGGAGCGCTGCCGCTAATTGTGCCGTCCACCAATTTGCCACCAATCACCGCGATTTCGCGTACCTGTTTCAGTTTGCCCTGCGCATTAACTGTCGCGAGCGCTACAGTTTCGGCGCATAATGTTAGACCGTAACTGGCATTTTCAAAGTTGCAGCCAGTAATGATTTCGCCGTTTTCAAGGCGCACGGCTGCACCCACACCAAATCCCGAATATGGGGCATGAGCATAAGCAGCTGCAGCGCGCGCGGCGTTGATTAGATCGTCATTCATGGTTGCAATACATTCCAATTTACTGGGCCTGTGATGCCGTCAATTCGGCGCTGGTTATTCGCTTGCCAGATTACCCAAGGGTGGCTGCCATAACTGGGTTTAAGAAACATCCGCCGTAGCCAAAGCGATCGATTTATGGCGCTGCTGACCTGATAGGCGTCTTCAAAATCTTTAGTTGTATAGATAATCATTGCCTTGCCCGTATGCGCTTCAACCATTTCGATAAAAAGCGCAATTTCATTGAGAAGGACTTTCTGATCGGGCCGTGCAGTGCAATTGCTCATAAATTCGAGGCTAAGCACGGCGGGCAGCATATTGGGCTCGCGCGGCACAGTTGCGATTAAGTTCGTCGCCTGATCTCGTGCAAGGTGGCACAGCGTAAAAGTATGAATGGCCCCACGACGTAACCCAGCTTCGCGTGTGGCCTGCCAGTTTTCGGCGAATTGCGTGTCGCGGATGTCAGCCCCCTCACTTGCCTTGATATAAGCAAAATCAGCGCCGCCTGCGCGCAACTTACGCCAGTCAATTTCGCCCTGACTTGCCGAAACATCGATGCCTTGCAACGGATAGGTGGCGCGCGACGGAGCCCAGCGGGCGGCAAAGATCCATAGCAACACTGCGATAATCGTCAGCATGGCAAGCGTAGATATGATCTGCTTGATCAACAGGGCGGGGGTGCGTGCGGCCATTCTCACCCTTTGATATGAAGGACGCAAATGAGCGTGAACAGCCGCCGCGCGGTATCAAAATCAATCGTAATCTTGCCCTCAAGCCGTTCTTTGAGCAGTTCAGCCGCTTCATTATGGATGCCCCGCCGCGCCATATCGATCGTTTCAATCTGTGCAGGTGTGGACTGCCTAACTGCTTGAAAATAGCTGTCACAAATTGCGAAATAATCCTTGATTGGGCGGCGGAAGCGGCCAAGCCCGAGGATCACCGATTCAAGCGGGGTTTCATCCTCGCGGTAGATATCGAATGCCAGCCGCCCTTCCTCAACGCGAATCGTCACGCGATATGGCCCGGCATAACCATCATCATGCTTACGCTCTGGCGCGAATATGTTACCCTCAAGAAGATCAAAAATGGCAATACGGCGCTCTTGCTCGATATCGGCGCTGCGCCAGATAATCGTGCCCTGATCAAGTTCAATGTGGATAATACGCGGATCAGCCATGGAGCGGCCATATTGCCGAGGTGCCTGCGAAGATCAACCGAGTTATCCCCGTTGTTCTTTTCCGCCTTGGCTTGTGGTAAACCCCGCCTCCAGCCAAAGAGGCGCTATGGCAACTGTACCGTTATTTTCTGTCCCGACGCCTGAAGGCGTAACCGAGCTTCCACATAATATTGAGGCGGAGGCAGCGCTGCTTGGCGCGCTAATGATCGATAACCGTATTGCCGAGGATGTGCAGTTAAAGCTGCGCGCCGATCATTTTTATGAATCCGTCCACGGGCGGATTTACGATTCTATCCTGTTGCTGCTTGATCGTAACATGGTCGCTAACCCAGTGACGCTACGTCCGCAATTTGAGGCGGATGAGGCAATGAAGGCGCTTGGCGGCGTTGGCTATCTCGCAAAACTGACGGGTAGCGGCGCGGCACTGATTGGTGCGCGCGATTTTGCCGCGCAAATTTATGATCTGGCGCTGCTGCGTGAACTTGTCTCGGTCGGCCGGACGATGACCGAGCGGGCGATGGACACGAGCGAGGCCGTCACCCCGAAGGAGCAGATCGAAGAAGCCGAAGTCGCACTGTATAAAGTCGCCGAGGAAGGCGGTGAGCAGGGCAGCGTCAAAACATTTGGTCAAGCCACGCGGATGGCGGTCGAGCTTGCCGAAAAGGCGCTCAATGCGGGTGGCGGACTGTCAGGCGTGACCACCGGGCTTGATAGTATGAACGCCAAAACTGGCGGGCTGCATCACTCCGACTTGCTGATCCTTGCCGGCCGCCCCGGCATGGGCAAGACCGCGCTTGCCACCAACATCGCCTATAATGCCGCCAAGCGCTGGCTGCGTGATGAGGAGGATGGAATACCGCCCGAAAAATCGGTTGGCGCAAAGGTCGCCTTTTTCAGCCTCGAAATGTCGGCCGATCAGCTTGCAACACGTATCCTTTCGGAGAATTCGGGGATCAGTTCAGAAAGCCTGCGTATGGGCAAGATTGGCCAGCAGGATTTCCGCAACCTCGCCCGCGCGGCGGGGGAACTTGAGACATTGCCTCTGTTCATTGATGATACGCCCGGCCTCACAATTGCCGCGCTTCGGACACGCGCGCGCAGGCTCAAACGGCGGCACGGGATTGGATTGATCATCGTCGATTATCTCCAACTGCTTCAAGGCTCGGGGCGATCATCCGAAGGCAACCGCGTTCAGGAAATTTCGGAAATTTCGCGTGGTCTCAAAACCTTGGCAAAGGAGTTGAATGTTCCTGTGCTCGCGCTTTCACAGCTCAGCCGTGCAGTTGAATCGCGTGAGGACAAACGGCCCCAGCTCTCCGATTTGCGCGAATCGGGCTCGATTGAGCAAGATGCCGACATTGTGCTGTTTGTGTACCGCGAGGAATATTACGTCCAATCGCGCGAGCCAAAACGGCCCGATGCCAGTAGCGATTCCAAAACACATGAGGATCATGACAAATGGGCAGCGGAAATGGCGGGCGTGTTCGGCCTTTCCGAACTCATCGTCGCCAAACAGCGCCACGGCTCAACGGGCAAGGTCAAGCTGCGGTTTGAAGCACAAATCACGCGGTTCAGTGATTATATCGAAGAGGGCTATGTGCCCGAACGGCGGGAATGACGTTTAGAAAATCGGATCGTCCGTCCCGCTATTGTCAACTGGGGTGTGAATGCCGCATTCAACCTTATCCCACCCGCGCCAACGGCCTGAGCGTGGATCTTCGCCGGGTTTGACAACGCTGGTGCAGGGCGCGCAGCCGATGGAGAGATAGTCTTGGGCAACCAGTGGATGCACAGGCAGATCATGCTCGGCCATATATGTCTCAATTGCGGCCTTATCCCAGTCGGCAAGCGGGTTGACCTTAAGACGACCCTCCTCAACCTCAAAGCGCGGTAGCGCCATGCGCGTTTTGGATTGGAACGCCTTACGCCCTGTAAACTGTGCATCAAACGGGGCGAGTGCGGCCTTTAGCGGGATCACTTTACGGATTTCACAGCAGCCGTCGGGGTCGTATGACCAGCGTAACCCGGTTGCATCCCGATTGGCGATTGCATCGGCATCGGGCATGATATTGCGTAAGTTGGTGAGCCCAATACGTTCGATGAGCATATCACGGTAAGCCAGCGTTTCGGGAAAATGCTTGCCCGTTTCGAGGAAGATTACGGGTACATGCGGATCAATGCTACCGATCAAGTGGAGCAGCACTGCGCTTTCGGCACCAAAGCTTGAGACGATAGCCGCATCACCAAGCATATGCTCCTTGAGCAAAACGGTGAGCATCTCAACCGTATCGCGCCCGCGAAACATGTGGTTGAGACGGATCGCATCGGCTTCGGTATAGCGTGGCCGCACGTCAATTTGATCAGGAATGCGCAGCGTTGCACTAGCCATGACGCAGTTTCCACACTGGCACGCGGGCATCCGCTGCGTGCTGGTAAACATGCTCATAACGGGCAAGCGTGGCTTCAACCGCCGCCTCATTCAACGGCTTGGCAGGTGCGAAACTGTCAAAACCACAGCGGTGCATGAGTGGCACTTGATCGACAAGGACATCGCCCTCGGCGCGCAATTCACCCTTGTATCCAGCCTCACGCAGAACGCGTGCCGAGGAATAGCCACGCCCATCACGAAAGGTCGGGAAGGCAATTTCAATCAAGGCAAGCCGATCAAGATAGGGGATCAGCGCGCGGGCATCGTCATCTGGCTCAAGCCGAACAGCAGTGGCGTTTGATTGATCGAGAAAGGCGTCAAGTGTGACGGCTGGCTCTTCAAGACTGTCACCCATAAATCGCCTCCTTGAACGGTTCCATGCCAACGCGGCGGTAAGTGTCGAGGAAGCGTTCCTTGCCTTCGCGTATGGTTCGGTATTTCTCGACAACCTTTTCCACGGCATTGACGATGCCATTTTCATCAAAACCTGGCCCAGTGATTTTGCCGATTGAGACATCTTCCGCGCCCGATCCACCTAGGGTAAGCTGGTAATTCTCAACGCCCTTCCGGTCGACGCCGAGGATGCCGATATGGCCCGCATGATGATGCCCACAGGCGTTGATACAGCCCGAGATTTTGAGCTTCAATTCGCCAATATCGCGCTGCCGCTCAGTGTCAGCAAAACGCGTTGCGATTTTCTGCGCGACGGGAATTGAGCGCGCGTTGGCGAGGCTACAATAATCAAGGCCGGGGCAGGCGATGATATCGCTCACCAGATCAAGATTGGCGTTGGCAAGGCTGGCCTCGTTGAGCGCCGCCCAAACAGCGTAAAGATCGCGCTTGGCGACATGGGGCAGGACGATATTCTGGGCATGGGTGACGCGCAGTTCGTCAAAGCTGTACGTCTTGGCGAGATCAGCCATTACATCAATTTGCGCAGATGATGCGTCGCCGGGGATGCCGCCGATAGGCTTCAGGCTGATGTTGACGATGGCATAGCCCGCTTGCTTGTGGGCCTTCACATTCTGGTCAAGCCAGACCGCGAAATCGGGATCGCTGCGGTCAACGTCATCGCTTAGCTCAGCCTCAAACGGAGGCGGGGCGAAGAAGGCGCTGATCCGGTCAAATTCAGCAATTGGCGGATCAATGCCAAGTTTCTTAACATGGATAAATTCCTCGGCCACTTGATCGCGGTAGGCGTCTGCCCCGATTTCGTGGACGAGGATTTTGATCCGCGCCTTGTAAATATTGTCGCGGCGGCCGTAGCGATTATAAACACGCAAGCACGCCTCGATATAGCTCAGCAAATCTTCGGCGCGCACGAACGGATTGATCTCCGGCGCGATCATCGGGGTGCGGCCCATACCGCCGCCAACGAACACACGTCCGCCAAGCACACCGTCGCGCTTGACGAGTTCAATGCCAATATCATGCAGTCGCATCGCTGCACGGTCTTCTTCAGATGCAATCACAGCAATCTTAAACTTACGCGGCAAGTAACTGAACTCTGGGTGAAAACTGCTCCACTGGCGTAGTAGCTCTGCCCATGGGCGCGGATCGGCGACTTCGTCTGCGGCGGCACCGGCATATTGGTCGGAACTGATATTGCGGATGCAATTGCCGCTCGTCTGGATCGCGTGCATTTCAACGCTGGCAAGATCAGCCAGCAGATCGGGGCATTCGTCGAGCTTGATCCAATTATATTGGATATTCTGGCGCGTGGTGAAATGGCCGTAATCGCGGTCATATTTACGCGCGATGTGGGCGAGCATGTGCATCTGCTCGCTGTCCATCGTGCCGTAAGGGATCGCGACGCGCAGCATATAGGCGTGAAGCTGAAGATAGAGGCCATTCATCAGCCGCAGCGGCTTAAACTGATCCTCGGTGATTTCGCCCGCAAGGCGCCGCTTCACCTGATCACGGAAATCCTCAACGCGGGCATCCACAATGGATTGGTCAAAATTATCATATTTATACATATTAAATTACCCAGTTACCGATTTGGGGGTCGGCTGGCTTTAATGACAGATCAAGCCGGATGGTTGGCCCGAGCGCGCGGATGCGATCCTTGATATGGGCCGGGCGCGGGCCTTCGGGTGTAGCTACCGCATCAATAATATAGGGTGCATTGACGTGGCGTGCGCCGTCTTCGCGCGCGAGGAGCGCATCGCCGCCTTCGGACACGTCAACCGCATCTTCAACGTGAATTGACCAATAACTGCCCGCCCACCATGTGACGGCCCCGCTCGCCAGATCATTTCCAGTCAGGATTTTCATGCAAACGTCTCCGCTGTTTGTGCGAGTGTGGCCAGTCGATCCTCGGCATCCGATTTCAGGACAACCTCACCCACCACGATAATTGCCGGGCTTTTGACATGCTCACGCGCCACCATGTCGCCAAGGTCCGCCAATAAGGTGCGGATCGCGCGGGCACCTGCGCGCGTACCACGTTCGAGAACCGCTACGGGCATTTCGGGCGCAACACCCTCGGCGATCAATTTATCGGCAATATCAAATGCGGTCGCGACACCCATATAAATTACCAGTGTCCGGCCCTTGCCCGAAAGCCCCGCCCAATTCTGGTCGGAAAGTCCTTTGCATTGGCCAGCGACAAAGCTGACCGCGCTTGATGCGTCACGGTGGGTGAGAGGGAGCATTGCCTCGGCAGCACAGCCAAGAGCGGCTGATACGCCAGGAACCACTTTGACGGATACGCCCGCCGCGCGGCAGGCCTCAACTTCTTCGCCACCACGCCCGAAGATGAACGGGTCGCCGCCCTTTAATCGGACGACAAAATGGCCGGCCTTTGCCTCTGTGATCAGGATGGCATTGATCTGTTCCTGTGGCACCGAATGATGGTTGCGCTGTTTTGCAACAGAAATGTAGCGCGCCGCCGGGTTGGCGAGCGCGATGATCGCGGGATCAACGAGGCCGTCATGTACAACGACATCGGCCTGTTCAAGCGCACGCGCAGCCTTGAGGGTCAGAAGTCCCGGATCTCCGGGCCCTGCTCCTACGAGCAGAACCCGGCCCTCGGGAGAGAGAGGAGGATTCGTCATGGAGGATATTTGAGGCCTCGCAGACCAAGCGACAACCGAGTCTTTTTTGGGGACTGCCTAGATTAGCTTTCTTGGTCTATCCCGGCACTACCACATCGCGAAGACCAATGCCGATTGATGCGCGTGCCTGTTCGTCCTCAACCGACACAACGGGATAGGCGCAGTAATCGGCAGCGTAATAGGCGCTTGGCCGATGATTGCCCGATAAGCCGACGCCACCAAATGGCGCATTCGAGGGGGCGCCGTTGGTCGGCCGGTTCCAGTTGACCATGCCAGCCCGGATGTTTGCCCAGAACCGGTCATAAAGCTGTGGCGATCCGCCAATCAACGAAGCCGAAAGGCCATAGCGCGTTGCGTTCGCCTCAACCAGCGCATCTTCAAACGTCTCAACCCGAATTACCTGAAGAAGCGGCCCAAAAAGTTCAATATCAGGCCGACCTTTGACGCTGGTAACATCAATGATGGCCGGGCTAAGGAACGGGCGATTTGGTAGGGGGCGTTCAAGCCGCTTGATTGGCTGCCCACCCTTAAGCGCCAACGCAAGATAGCTCTCTTCAAGTCCGTCCGCCACTTCATTGTCGATGACTGGCCCCATGAATGGAGCAGGGGCGGCATGGGGCTCACCCACAATCAGACGGTCGGCAAGCTTCTTAACTTCATTAATCAGAAGCTCATGCTCACCGTCTTTGACAATCAATCGCCGTGCCGCAGTACAGCGCTGCCCTGCCGACAGAAAGGCAGATTGAATGACGAGGACGGCGGCAGAATGCAGATCAGTCGTATCCCATACAACAATCGGATTGTTGCCTCCCATTTCGAGCGCAAGGATTTTGCCCGGCGTGTCGGCAAATTGGCGATTGAGCGCGATACCGGTTCGTGCCGAACCCGTGAACAGCAAGCCATCAAGATCGGGATGGCCGGCAAGTGCTTTGCCTTCGGCTGGCCCGCCGATCAGGATACGAACTACCCCTGAAGGAATGCCAGCCGCATGATAGCATTCAACAAGCATCGCTCCGGTCGCGGGCGTCTTTTCGGAAGGTTTGAAGACAACTGCATTGCCCGCGATCAATGCTGGCACGATATGCCCATTGGGCAAATGCGCAGGGAAATTATAGGGGCCAAGCACACCAAGAACCCCGTGTGGTTTATGCCGGAGCGCACTTTTGGTGCCCATATTGCCTTCTAAGCGCCGCTGAGAGGTGCGCTCGGTATAGGCTGATATCGAAATTTCAACCTTGTTCATCACCGATTCGACTTCGGTGCGTGCTTCCCATAACGGCTTACCGGTTTCGCGTGATATGCAATCTGTTAGCGCATCGGCCTTTGTGCGCACGACGTTTACAAAGCGCCGTAGCGCCTCGATTCGCACCGCTACCGGTTTAGATGCCCAATCCGCCCAAGACCGGCATGCAACCGCAACCTCGGCGTCAACATCGCCAATAGGCCCGCGCCAATAGGTTGCCCCCGTTGCCGGTTCGATCGATACAATTTCAGACGCAGACATAAGGCAAGGTCACTAACGAGGCATAGTTAAAATCTTGCATACCCAATGCGAGGGCAGGGATCAAATCGGAAGTGGGATGGGGCTTTCACCTACTTCAAGATGGTTGGCTGGGATGCCTCGGTTTTGGCATGATCCCCCGCATCATACATTGCCTACTGATCCAGAAAACTCCGCATTTTGCGGCTGCGGCTTGGATGCTTGAGCTTCCTCAGCGCCTTTGCCTCGATTTGACGGATGCGTTCGCGGGTTACGCTGAACTGCTGGCCGACTTCTTCCAGCGTGTGATCTGTATTCATCCCGATGCCAAAACGCATCCGCAGAACGCGTTCTTCGCGTGGGGTGAGAGACGCCAAAACACGGGTCACGGTTTCTTTGAGGTTCGCTTGGATCGCGGCATCGACTGGAATGATTGCGTTCTTATCCTCGATGAAATCACCGAGATGGCTATCCTCCTCATCACCAATCGGCGTTTCGAGGGAGATTGGCTCTTTGGCGATTTTCATCACCTTGCGGACTTTTTCAAGCGGCATCGACAGGCGCTCGGCCATTTCTTCAGGCGTTGGTTCACGGCCGGACTCGTGTAGGAACTGCCGCGATGTCCGCACCAGCTTGTTGATCGTTTCGATCATGTGGACGGGAATACGGATTGTCCGCGCCTGATCGGCGATTGACCGCGTGATGGCCTGCCGGATCCACCACGTTGCATAAGTGCTGAATTTATAGCCGCGCCGATATTCGAATTTATCGACTGCCTTCATCAGACCGATATTACCTTCCTGAATGAGATCAAGGAATTGCAGGCCGCGATTGGTATATTTCTTGGCGATTGAGATGACGAGGCGCAGGTTGGCCTCAACCATTTCTTTCTTGGCAATCCGTGCTTCGCGCTCGCCCTTTTGCACCATGTTAACGATGCGGCGAAACTCACCAAGGCTCATGCCGGTTTGTTGGGCAATCTCGCTAATTTCGGCGCGAATCCGCTCAACCGCATCAGCTTCATTTTCGGCGAAAGCCGCCCATTTCTTGTCGGTTTTCTTCGCGTTATCGAGCCAATTCTCGTCAAGCTCATGATTGACATAGCTGTCGAGGAAGGATTTGCGCGGCACTTTGTGACGCTCGGCAAGCCGCAACATCTGCCCGCCAAGCGCGGTCAGGCGGCGATTATAGGCATAAAGCTGATCAACCAGATATTCGATCTTGGCATTGTGGAACTGAACGCTTTCAACCAGCGCGGTGAGTTCTTCGCGCAGCTTGTGATATTTATTCTCTTCTGCCGTCGAAAAATCATTGCCGACCGAGAGCGCCTCAATCCGCGCGGCCTGAATTTTAGAGAACTTCTTGAACAGGCTGGTGATCTGCGAAAACTTTTCGAGCGCAGCGGGCTTAAGCTGCTCCTCCATCTGCGCGAGGGAGAGCGTATTATCCTCATCATCATCGTCAACCGGCACCTTGGCGCGGCGCTCGGTCAGGCCTTCTTCCTCGTCATCTTCATCGACGACGGTTTCGGTAACAACATCATCTTCTTCCTTATACGAAGGGCCAGCGGTTTTTTCACTGATTTCGCCATCGCCGCCATCTGCTACTTCGCCGTCTTCGGTCAGCGATTCAGGGGCCGGATCTTTCGAAAGCATCGCGTCAAGATCAAGGATTTCACGAAGCTGCATCGTGCCTTCGTTAAGCGCGTTTGACCAATCGATGATCGCGTTGAAGGTGATTGGGCTTTCGCACAGCCCAAGGATCATCGTGTCGCGGCCCGCCTCAATGCGCTTGGCAATCGCGATTTCGCCTTCGCGGCTCAGCAGCTCAACCGCGCCCATTTCACGCAAATACATGCGCACCGGATCATCGGTGCGGTCAACGACTTCTTTTTTCTTGTCGCCAACCGATTCGCCCGCACCTTCGGTATGGTCAACGGCTTCAACTTCGTCTTCAACCGCTTCCTCATCAGGATCGTCGGTTGCTTCTTCATTTTCGACGATGTTAACGCCCATCTCATTGATTGCAGACATGACGTCTTCAATCTGTTCGGATGACATCTGATCCTGCGGCAGCGCTTCATTCAACTGATCATAAGTGATGTAGCCAACGCGTTTCGCGCGCGCGAGCAGCTTCTTGATTGATGCCTCGTTGAGGTCAATCAGCGGTGCATCGCTTGCTTCGTTCTTGTCGATCGTATCATCACCGCTGGTTGGTTTCGCCATTTGCCCTGTACACCTTCAAATAATGTTCTCGTCGTCCCCGTGAAGTAGCGCTTTGAGCTGCTCCATCGCCGAAAATTCTGCCGCCCGTAGCCTAGCTTGTTCATCAAAGCCAGCATCAGACCATGTGTCTGTCGATTTTAGCTGTTCTTCAAGCAGTGCAAGCTGCTCTCTAATCTCGGTACTCGCAGCCAGTTTTTCAATGACTGCGGCCAAATCAGTTTCGGCCTTCGCTGGCTCAGTGTCGGCACGCAGGAAGGAAAAGGCGATCCCGTTTGATTTATTGAGCGCTTTCCAAACCGGGCCCAGGCCTTCATTGCGCACAACTTCAGCAAAAACATCAATATCGATTGATGGCCCGCTGAGTGCAGTGTCGAACAAAAGCTGGCGGAATTGGCGGAGTTCGCGGCTTGCTATATTCAAACGACCAATCGACTCAGCATATCTTCCAACCAGTGTAGTTCGGGTAACAAGGGCCGAAAACACCGCAGGAATAATCGTCGCCTGATCGATACCGACGATTGCGATTTTCCCCATCACCTTCTGGCTATTGCTGCCAACAAAATTCGCCTCTGAGATAAATTTGCGCCCAGTGCGCTCGCCCGGCGCAAAAAACTCGCGCAATCGCTGGCTGAACACGGCGAAATATTGCGTGCGGACATCCTCATCACGGATCATTCGCGCATGATCGCGGAGCCGCTTACCAAAGCCAGCGCGTGCCTCGGGTGTGCCGAGCGGTTCGGCAAATTGTTCTGCATTCCACAGAAACTGATCAAGCGGCTTGGCATCAGCCAGAAATCCGTCAAACGCAGCCTTACCTTGTTTGCGCACGACATCATCGGGATCAAGCTTGGTAGGCAGCGTAACGAACTGGAGCGATTTGCCGGGTTCAAGATAGGGGAGTGCACGGTTGATCGCACGAAGTGCTGCCTTTTGCCCCGCGCTGTCACCATCAAAGCATATGGTCGGGCAATCCGACACGCGCCACAGCCGGGCAATCTGATCCTCAGTAAGCGCCGTACCGAGCGGGGCGACGCTTTCCTCGTAGCCCGCCTGCGCGAGCGCAATAACATCCATATAGCCTTCGACGACGATCACCCGCCCGCTCTTGCGCGCAGCCGCTGCCGCGCGGTCAAGGTTGTAAAGCGTGCGGCCTTTGTCAAATAGCGGGGTATCGGGTGAATTGAGATATTTCGGCTCGCCCGCGCCCAATATTCGCCCGCCAAAGGCAATCACGCGGCCACGCGGATCGCGGATCGGGATCATCAAGCGGCCACGGAACCGATCGTAGGGCTCTTTCTCATCAACCGAGATGAGGAGGCCAGCCTCAATCAACGCAGCATCACCGAACTTGGCAAGCGCGGTGCGGAGTTTGCCCCTTGAGTCGGGTGCAAATCCAATCCCGAATGCCTTGATTGTCGCCGCATTCAGCCCGCGCTGCTCAAGATAGGCCCGCGCCTCTGCGCCTGCGATGCTGCCGAGTTGCTCGGTGAACCACTCCGCTGCGGCTGTCATTACGTCATACAGCGAACTGGCACGCTCGGCGCGTTCGGCGGCGCGCGGATCAGCGGCGGGAACCTCGATCCCTGCATTCGCCGCCAGTTCCTTGACCGCATCCATGAATGGCAAGCCGCGCTGATCGGTCATCCAGCGGATCGCATCGCCGTGGGCGCCGCAACCGAAGCAATGATAAAAGCCCTTTTCATCATTGATCGTGAAGCTGGGCGATTTCTCGTTATGAAATGGGCAGCACGCCTTAAACTCGCGTCCCGCCTTGGTCACCTTCACCGTCCGCCCGATCAGCGTAGACAGCGTCGTCCGCGCGCGGAGCTCGTCAAGAAAGGTGGTGGTTAGGGACATGAATAAGGTCAATTGTTCCAAAAAAAGGAACTTTAACAGACATGGTCATTAGCGTAAAATTTGGCTGTTTTACGCCAAAGCCGCCTTCACCAATCCACTCGCCTTGCTCATATCAAGCGCACTCGCGTGGCGTTCTTTGAGGGTGGCCATGACCCGACCCATGTCCTTGACGCCCGTTGCGCCGAGTTCAGCCTTGATGGCTTCAATCAGCGCGGTGGTTTCAGCATCCGAAAGCTGTGCGGGCAGGAAGCGTTCGATCACCACAACCTCTGCGGCCTCATTCGCCGCCAGTTCAGCGCGGCCACCTTTTTCAAACATTTCAATTGATTCGCGGCGCTGCTTCACCATTTTTTGCAGTACCTCAACGACCAACGCATCATCATCTGCCACCGCCTTGCCGGTGCGCGCCTCAATATCACGGTTTTTGATCGCCGAGATGATCAGCCGCGTGGTATCGCGCGTTTGCGTGTCACCCGATTTCATGGCGGTAATCTGGGCGGCTTTAATGTCTTCGCGAATCATGGCGGTCTTTCAGGGGTAATAGGAAAATCTGTTCTTTAGCGCCAAGATTTCCGATTTGATAGATTGACGCTGCGGCGGCGCTTCTCTAGCGAGTGTCGCTTAACGACATCGTCATAATCCCGATACGGAGCGACCCCAACATGGCCGAACCCACCTCTACGCGCGCGCCAAGCGGAGCCACCGGCGTCTTGGTTTTGGCCAGCGGTGAAGTCATCTGGGGCAGGGGCTTTGGTGCGCCGGGCGCGGCGGTTGGTGAGGTGTGTTTCAACACCGCGATGACTGGGTATCAAGAGGTGATGACCGATCCGAGCTATGCCGGGCAGATCATCAATTTCACCTTTCCCCATATCGGCAATGTCGGCACCAATGTGGATGATGTGGAAGCGGTGGATGCCCATGCGCTTGGATGCATCACCGCGCAGGATGTGACTGCGCCGTCCAATTTTCGCTCGACGCTTCCTTTTGACGCATGGATGAAGGCCAATGGGCGGATTGGTCTATCAGGTGTTGATACGCGGGCACTGACACGGATGATCCGCGTGAAGGGTGCGCCCAATGCAGTGATCGCACATGCGGCGGACGGCGTGTTTGATGTCGCGGCGCTACTCGCACAGGCGCGCGGCTGGGCAGGGCTTGAAGGTATGGACTTGGCCAAGGACGTGACAACGGGGCAGGGGTATGGCTGGGATGCGGGGCGGTGGGTGCTGGGGCAGAGGCAAAGCGCCGAAGGTGCTGCGCAACGTGATTTTCGCCCGAAAATTGTTGCCATCGATTATGGTATTAAAAACAATATCTTGCGAAATTTAATTGATGTTGGATGTGAAGTATCGGTTGTAAGTGCGACTGCGAGTTTTGCAGAGATTATGGCGCATAACCCGCAAGGCTTGTTCCTCTCAAACGGCCCCGGCGACCCGGCGGCGACGGGCGAATATGCCGTGCCCGTGATCCAGCAGTGGCTCGCGACAGGCAAGCCACTGTTCGGCATTTGCCTTGGCCACCAAATGCTCGGGCTGGCCGTGGGCGCGAAGACGATCAAGATGCACCAAGGGCATCGCGGCGCAAACCATCCCGTCAAGCGGCTGAGCGACGGCGCAGTCGAGATCACGAGCATGAACCACGGCTTTGCGGTGGATGCCGAGACGTTGCCAGCGAACGCCCGCGCGACGCATGTGAGTCTGTTTGATGGGTCAAACTGCGGGTTTGAACTGGTCGATGCGCCAGCGTTCAGCGTGCAATATCATCCTGAGGCGTCGCCGGGGCCAATGGACAGCCACTATCTGTTTGAACGGTTCGCGGGGATGATGGGGTGAGTGATCCAGCGGTTTATCTTTATGCCAAGATGCTGGAAAGGGTGTATGACGACACGAAGTGGTTTGGTGACCACAGTTACGTGCCAAATTTTCAGAGGATCGATGATTTATTCAACGATTTATTGATAAATGTACCATCTAGTGCTCCTCCGAATGATGTTTTAAGAGCAGTGAATTTTCTTGGGGAAAATGGGGTATTCGAAGTTTTTTGGGATAGCAAGGCGGGGCACAGAGCTAGATATATTTCGGAAAATATCAGCAAGCTATATAAAAAAGAATGTAAGATTAATGGTGCCCTATACGTTGCGGTAAATTCGAGTATTGACTATTTTGATAGTGCATTCAGTAAATTTTATAAAGATTTTGATTACGTTGGCAGCGCGTACACAACCAGTGATAACTATAGTGATGGGTACATGAAAAAATTCAAAATGGATGATGTAGCTAAATCGATGAAAGGGCTGTTAAATACTAGCGTCAACGTTAGAAACTTCGCCACACACAATAATTTTACTCAAAAAAAAGACAATCTTGAAAGAGCGACCAAAACTAAATCACCCAATCCGTTAGAGCAGCCGGTCGATTGGACAAAAAGTGGTGCGATTGCTGCATGGATTGCAGTGGGCCTTACGGTATTCGGCTGGTTAATTTTTGGTGGTAGATAGCATTAGTGATTATGACTCTCTCCCCTGAACCAAGCGCTGCATCCTCAGAGTCCTCCCTCGCCCCCTTTAGGGGGAGAGGGAAGAGACGCCTAGCGGCGAAGGGAGGTA